>DUVT01000029.1 GCA_012840905.1 Acholeplasmataceae bacterium | reverse complement strand
TGGAACAAGTTCTAAATTGATCTTAGCATTATATATTTTTCTTACACTTAAAATTGAAAGTGGAAAGATTGTAAATGCAGCAACATTAATTAAGATTAATTTAACCATCGATATACTAGGTTTAGTTTGATCTTTTAGTTCTTCTTTTAGTGATTTTAAAGCTTTAATTGCAATTGGAGTTGAAGCAATACCGAGACCCAAAAAATTTGCAATTATATTTGCACTTACAAGTTCATGAACAATACTATCTTTTTTTAAATCTTTAAAGATGATTCTTACAATCGGATGAATTAAGTTAGCTAGCTTTTTTATCACATTACTATCGATTGCAATTTGAAAAATCCCATTATAAAAAATGATTAATCCGCCTACTTTAATTACTAAATCTAATGTATCTTTTGGTGTATTTATGCTAGCTGTAATTAAATTATCAATATTACCAGATATTGCACCATAAACAAAACAAATGAGGACAATAAAAACCCAAATTTTATTCATTAGTAATACCTATATATTGGCACATGATGAACTAATTTTTCATCTAGGTATATTTCTGCCCTGCCAATTTGTTGTTTTGATCCTGGTTTTTTCAATAGTTTAATTAAATACTTAATATTATCATCACTTTTTACTGGGTATTTTAAATCACTAATTAAATATGGAGTTGGATAAAGAGCATCATTCATCTTAATAATTTCACCTCTATGAAATACTTTCATCTCGAAATTACTAAACCCATAATTAAATAAAGCATCATGTGCATTCCAATCATCACCACAATTAAATGTAACCGCGATTAGTTCCATATTATTTTTTTTAGCACTTGTAACAAGGGTTCGTTTGGCGTTTGTAGTGTAGCCAGTTTTACCACCAGTTACATAATCTTTTGTTTGAATTAAGCGATGTTTGTTTACAAAATATAATAGTTCTCCTTCTTTAGTTTTGCTTACATGAGTTTTAGTGCCTGTAATTTTTCTAAATAATTCATTATCTAAACAATAAGCCATTAAAAGAGCCATATCATACGCGGTTGAATAATTCGCACTTTCTTCGTCTAAACCTGATGGATTCGAAAAACTACTATTTTTCATTCCAATTTTTTTTGCTGTTTCATTCATCAAATTAATGAAATCATCATAGTCTTCACCTACACTAACTGCAATTAAATAAGCTGCATCATTTCCACTTCTAAGCATTAATCCATAAACTAAATCAATTAATTTAACCTCATCATCGAGTTTTAAATAAATACTACTACCAATTTGACTAATAGTTTCTTTATCTACCTTATAGTATTTATCTAAATCTCCATTTTCAAGTGCAACAATAGCAGTCATAATTTTTGCAATCGACGCAGTTAAATACCGATTATGGATATTCTTCTCATACATTACACGCTTACTATCCTTTTCCATTAAAATAGCACTTGTTGCATGGATTTCAAAACTTGCTTTTATGCTTAAAGTAAAACTACTTAATAAAATTATTAATCCTAAAATTAATTTCTTCATATCCCCAACCTCAAAACATTATATGAATAATACTTAAAAAAAACGACTATAGATAAAATTCTATAGTCGAAAGTTATTTATTTAGAAAATCTGAAATAAGTTTAATTATTTCATTTGTGGTATGGCTAGGATTAGTATAATCAACATTAACTTTTGTTGTTGCCATTTTATTTCTAAACCAAGTTAATTGGCGTTTTGCGAGATTACGAGTTTGTTTTTTTATTAATTCACTAACTTCTTCAAACTCATATTTGCCCTCTAAGTATAACCCTAATTCTTTATAACCAATATCTTTGATTTTAGTTAAATCAATATTATTTCTTTTTAATTCTTCTACTTCTTTTAACCATCCTTCTTCAATCATTACATTAAATCTTTGATTGATTCTATCATATAATACTTCACGATCTGTAGTAAGTTCGATAACAAGTGCATCATAAACTAATTGATTACCTTGATTAAAACTACTGATCTTTTCACCTATTTTTGCTCTTTCGATTGCCCGTAAAACTCTTCTACGGTTATTAGGATGAATGGTTTTGCTAGCTTCGAAATCAAGTTTTTCTAAAAATTTATGAAGTTCTTCATTATTATATGAATTGTATTTTTCCTCTTCAAATTTATAATCTCTTTCAGTATCAGTTAATTCATAATTATAGATTACACTATTTATATATAGTCCACTTCCACCAACTAAAAACGGTAAAATTCCTTTATTTTTAAATTCAGTTATTTTTTGTCTTGCAAGTGTTTGATAGTCTTTGATTGAAAAGTTTTCTTCAATTTCTATAATATCAATTAAATGATGAACAACATCAACTGAATCTAAATCAATTTTTGCAGTCCCAATATTTAAACCTCTTCTAAATTGACTAGCATCTGCATTAATAATTTCGGTTTTGAAGTGTTTTGCAATATCTAAAGAAATTTGGGTTTTGCCAATTGCAGTTGGACCAGTTAATACAACAACTTTATCCATTATACAATTCGCTTAAACCATCTTTGGATTTCATTTTCAGAAAACTTCACAATCGTTGGTCTACCATGCGGACATGAATATGGCTTTTCACATTTACCCAAATCTTCCATTAAATATTCAATATGAATTTTATCTAGATATTGATTAGCTTTAATTGATCTTTTACATGCAAGCAACACTGCAAGATTATCAAAAAATTGAGATTTATTAACTTTACGATTATTAATAAATTCAAAAATAATCTCTTCTACAAATTCCTTCTCCATTCCTTTTGTAAACCAAATTGGTACTTCTCTTACCATAAATGTTCCAGAACCAAAGTCTTCAATTACAACACCAATCTGTCTTAATTCAGATAGTTTTTCTCTAACTAAAAGAGCTTCTGAAGTAGGAAAATTAAGTTTAATAGGAATTAATAATTCATAATGAATTGTCTCTTCTTTATTAAGCGAATCTTTAATTTTTTCATAATTAATTCGTTCATATGCAGCATGTTGATCAACTATATAAAAGTTACTTTCATCTTGGAATAACAAATAAGTTCCATGCAATTGACCAACATAGTACATCACAGGTAATTTATTAACTCTTGTATCTTTATGATGTTCTGTACGTAGTTCATATTCTTCTTGTATATATGTTTCTTCTTTTACGGGTTCTTTTGCTTGGAAGTCTGTTTTTGTAAAAGATCTTATTTCTTCTGTTATCGGTTCAGTAAACATAGCATCTAAATCAATTTGTTTTAAGGATTCCTTTTTAGTTATTGGTTCAGCTACTTCTTCTTCTAAATCAGCTTGATCTTTTTCATATTCATCTTCATAATCAATATCTATCTTTATAGACTCTTCTTCGAATTCATCATCAATTTTATATTCATATTCAAATTCATCTTCAAACTTAGGAGCTTTACTTTCAACTTCAACCATTAAATCTGTATTAGTAAGCGAATAATCTATAGCATGGGTTATCATTTGAAGTAACTCGATTTCATTAGAAAATTTAACTTCTAATTTGCCTGGATGAATATTAACATCAATTATTCCTGGATCTACTTCAATTTTTAAAACAATAATTGGAAAACGTCCTGTTACTAAACGTTCTTTATACGCAGATAATATAGCATTATTTATTTTCGCACTTCTAATTACTCGATTATTTACGAGAATAGTAAAATGATTTTTGTTGCTTCTAGAAACAGTTGGTTTAGAAACTAAACCAGATATTTCAAAGTAAGAGTTTTTATCAAAAATCTCGATCATTTTTTTCGCAACCTCTTCACCATATATATTAAAGATTACTTCTTTGAGGTTGTTTGTACCAAATGTTTGGACTAAAGTTCGATCGTTGTTTGTTAGTTTAAAAGCAATATCAGGACGTGACAATGCAATTTTATTTACATATTCTACAATATTACTTAACTCAACACTTGGTGATTGAAGATGTTGCAATCGCGCAGGCGTGTTGAAAAATAGATTTTTTACACTAACTTCTGTACCTTTAGGAAAAGCAATTGTAGCTTCATTAATTACTTCGCCACCTTTTAAGGAATACATAAACCCACGTTTACCATCAGTACTTGTCTTAATTCTAAAATTCGAAACAGAGACAATTGATGGTAAGGCTTCACCACGAAAGCCTAAAGTAAAAATGCGATATAAATCTTCTCCTGTACGAATTTTACTTGTAGCGTGAGGTTCAATACTCATTTTTGCATCTGATGGATCCATCCCGTGACCATTATCTTGAACAATAATCTCAGTTAAACCAGAATCTTCTAATAATATATTTATCATTGTGGCATCAGCATCAATTGCATTTTCAACTAATTCTTTTACAACCGATACTGCACTTTCAATTACTTCACCAGCTGCAATTAGATTTGCAGTATGTTGGTCAAGTTTGATTATTTTGGCCATTTAGTTCACCTACTTTTTTAAATGTTTTTGAAGTTCAGCTAGTATATTTAATGCATCTAGAGGACTAAGTTGATTAATATCGATATCTTTGACTTTATCTAGGACATAGACTTCTTTTTCACTCTTAGAATCATAAATAAGTGGCTGTTGATAGTTTTTGATTGAAAGTAATGCTTTGTTAGGATTATGACTTGCTTCTAATTTCTTTAATATGTCATCAGCTCTAATCGTAACTTCCAGTGGTAGGTTTGCAAGTCTTGCAACATTTACACCATAACTCTTATCAACTGCTCCTGGTAAAACTTTATGCATAAAGATAATTTCACCATTAACATCATCTGCACTTACATGAACATTTTTAAGATTTTCTAAATCATTTTCTAAATCGGTTAGTTCATGATAGTGAGTTGAGAATAAAGTTTTACATTTAAGGTTTGTACTCACATATTCAATTATCGCTTGAGCAAGCGCCAAACCATCATATGTTGCAGTTCCACGACCAATCTCATCAAAGATAATTAGCGAATTTTTAGTTGCATTACTTAAGGCATTATTTACTTCTATCATCTCAACCATAAATGTTGACTTTCCACTTACTATATCATCTGCTGAACCAATTCGCGTAAAGATTGCATCAAAGATTGGAATATTTGCACTCTTTGCCGCAACAAATGATCCCATTTGTGCTAATATAACATTTAATGCTACCTGACGCATATAAGTAGATTTACCACTCATATTTGGTCCAGTAATTAATAGTATTGAATCATCTTCTTCCATATATATATCATTAGGAATAAATGTATCAGTAAACTTTTCAATAACTGGATGACGTGAATTAATCAACTCTAATTTATTATTTGTATTTAACTTTGGTCTAGTATAATTGTTTTCGTTAGCAACCTTTTGGAAACTAAGTAACATATCAAGTTCTGCAAGTGTCTTTGCAAGAGTTTGTAAGCTATTTGCATAACCCTTTAATTCATCTCTTAACTTTACAAACAATTCATACTCAAGTTCTAAAGCTTTTTCTTCAGTTCTTAAAATACTAATTTCTTTTTCTTTTAATTCTTGTGTTATGAAACGCTCACTATTTGATAAGGTTTGCTTTCTAATGTAGCCAAACTCTTCTTTTACTAAATCGCTACTACCTTTACTTACTTCTAAGTAGTAACCAAAGACACGGTTATATCCTACTTTTAAGTTTTTAATTCCTGTTCGTTCTCTTTCTCTTGCTTCAAGCTCAAGTAAATAATCTTTTGAATTATCATTAATATGTCTTATTTCATCTAATTCACTGTTATATCCATCTTTGAAAATATTACCTTCTTTGATTGTTAAAGGGGCATCATCAAGTAAAGCAGCTTCAAGCAAATTAAATATCTTTACAAAATCATTATAATTAGTATTAAGGTCAAAATAATTATTTATCTTGATTTTTTCAATTATTGATTTTATTTTAGGAATTACAGAAAGTGAACGTTTAAGTTGTAATAAATCACGAGGATTTGCATTTTCATAAGAAATACGACCAACAATACGTTCTAAGTCATAAACAACTTCTAATAATTTTCTAAGTTCACTAGCTTCTAAAAAGTTCTTTTTAAAAATATCAATAATATCATAACGTGCTTCTATTCTATCTTTATCCACTAATGGGAAGATTAAATTTTTCTTTAAATAGCGACTTCCCATTGCTGTTGCACATTTATCAATCACACTTAAAAGAGAATTTTTCTTTTCACCAAATCTTAATGTTTCCAGCAACTCTAAATTACGACGACTTGCAAGATCAATTTTTAAAAAGGAATTAATATCATACTTAATTACCTTTTGCATATGAACCAATGATCTTTTTTGCGTATTCATTATATAATTTAGTAATCTTAAGAAACATTTTTCTTCAATTGGATCTAGGTCTTCACTTAAACTTTGTAAGTAGTTAATCTTTTTCGTGTTATTTTCAATTGAAAAAGTAATTTTTAAAATTTGATTTAAACTATCAAATACTGTCACATCAAACTCACTACCGATTACAATTTCTTTTGTCTTTAATTTTAATACT
>DUVT01000305.1 GCA_012840905.1 Acholeplasmataceae bacterium | reverse complement strand
TATTAATCCCAATTAATTTCCCTTCCGCATTTAATAATGCTCCCCCACTACTACCTGGGTTAATTGCAACATCATGTTGAATGAATTCATTTGGAGTATCGTCTTCTTTATTATCTTCATCTATTAAGAACCTCTTAGGAGATGAGATGATTCCAAAAGTCGCAGAACCCCAAAATTCATGTCCATAAGGATTACCTATTGCGATAGCAATATTTCCTGGTTCAACTAGATCAGAATCAGCAAATTCAATCGGTTGAATTGGTCTAATATACGCAAATTTAATAATTGCAATATCAACTTTTTTATCAAATTTAACTACTTCTGCATCAAGATACTGATCATCCGGACCAATATACACTTCTATTTTATCACTGTTTTCAATTACATGACGATTTGTTACTGCATAAAATTCATATCTTCTTACATCTTCACGGTCAACAGTTTCCATACAATCATCAATTAGTTGATTATTTAAAAGTACAGCTTTACATTCATAAATAACTCCACTACCCGTTCCTGTTAATCTATAATCAATTAAACCTGAACGTTTGTAATTAGATACACCAATTACAGAATCTCTTGTTTTTGTAACAATCGTAGTAGTTAGTGAGTTAATATCATTTATTGTTATTTCACCATAATTAATTGATCTATTATGTATTTCATTTACCGCAATCTTATCACAAGCAGTTAAGACAAATAATAACAAAATAAGTAAAATTGCTTTAAATTTTCTCATATTCACCTCATACTAGGAAATAAATCATAAGTATTTTTTTCTATTATTTCTTTTACTTCTGATATTTCCATATTTTTTAATTTTGCAATTTCTTCAATTACGAATGTTAAATAGGCTGGTTTATTAAGCTTGCCACGGAATGGATGTGGTGCTAAATAAGGTCCATCTGTTTCTACAACAATATGTTTAATGTCAATTTCTTTTACAACTTCCTTAATTTCTTTACTATTTTTAAAAGTAACAACTCCACCAATGCCTAAGTAATATCCTAGTTTTACGTATTCCCTTGCCATTTCTACACTTTGAGAATAGCAATGAAGTATACCATCAATTTTATGCTCTTTTAATATTGTAAATGTGTCATTACTTGCACTTCTACTATGTACATTAATCGGTAAATTATACTGTCTTGCAATTTCAATTTGCTTTATAAATAATTCTTTTTGTAATTCCATATGAGTTTTATCCCAATAATAATCTAGACCAATTTCACCAATCGCAACGACTTTTGAATCTTTTACTAATTCATGAATCCAGTCGAGATTATTATTTTCTTGTTTACCTACTTCACTAGGATGTAGGCCAACTGTAGCATAAAGATTAGGATATTGATTTGCAAGTTCGATTGCCTTCTTACTTGACTCAAAATCATAACCTATAACAATCATTTTACCTACATCGTTTTTTCTTGCTTCTTCAATTACTTCTTCTAATTGTTCTAAATACCTTTCATCATAAAGATGAATGTGTGTATCAATTATCATCTAATCATCTCCATAATATTTATTATAGCATAAAATGACTGTTTTTTTCCATAAATAGTGTATTTTATGACAACTCTTAATTAATTGTCTTTTAGCACTTTTTGAAATCCAATTCGCTTTTTTTCTAAAACATTAGGTCTTAGTAAATAAATTACTCCGCATCTAACATAGCCAATGCTTTCAAGTAATTTAATCATCCTCGTGTTATTTTCCATTGTATCAACTTTTATATTAAAAACTCCATCTTTTAGAGTTTCAGCTTCTAAATATTCCATTAACTCTTTTGCATACCCCTTACCATAATATTCTTTTTTTACTGCAATACGATGAATTGTGTAATATTTATCATTATTTAACCAATTACCTTCATAAATCTTATTGTATGCAGTTTCTTCTTCTCGGGTTAGGCTTGCCACTGCAGTAACAATTCCATTTACTTCTTTTACGTATAATTCATCCCTTTTAATATCATTAGTAGTTGATACTTGATTAGGATACCCGTCTGTGTCTAACCACTGGGTTGATCCTACTGATTTAAACAGAGCTTTAGCATCTAAATAGATCTCATTAATTACGCTAACTTCATTTATTGTTGCCTTTCTTATCATCTTCAATACCTCGTAATAATATATTATATCACTATTCTTTTTTAAAATCTAGAAACAGAATTTAGTAGATAGTTTCAACTTGTTGTGGGTAAAGTATAAAAACAAAAAATATGGTTAAAATCACCATATCTGTATTAGTTAATAATATTCATCTTTACAATTAGGTGAGTCTTCACTATAATTTAAGCGACAAAACATAAAATAGATAGGAGAC
>DUVT01000304.1 GCA_012840905.1 Acholeplasmataceae bacterium | reverse complement strand
CAAGAATGAATTAATAGAAAAAGAAAGAAAATCTAAAGCTCGTGTCTTTCTTGAACAATTCCAAGATATTTTAGTTATAATCTTAATTGTAGCTGCTTTAATATCCTTGTTTACAAATGAACTTGAAAGTACAATTGTAATCTTTTCGGTAATTACATTAAATGCATTTTTAGGAACATACCAACACTTTAAAGCAGAAAAAAGTTTAAAGAGTTTAAAACAATTATCAAGTCCAGTTGCAAGAGTAATTAGAGAGGGTAGTGAGATAATAATACCTACAAGTGAAATTGTAGTTGGTGATATAGTAGTTATTAAAGCTGGCGATATTATTAGTAGTGATGGAAGAATTATTTATTCTAAATCTTTGGAAGTTAATGAAAGCAGTCTAACTGGTGAAAGTCAAAGTGTAGAAAAAGATGATGAGGTAATTAATTCAGATAATGTATTAATTGCTGATCAAAAAAATATGGTTTTTTCAGGGTCATTAGTTTCTGGTGGTAAAGCAATTTATGTAACTACGAAAACAGGAATGAATACTGAACTTGGTAAAATTGCAGATTTACTAAATACTTCTAAAAGTCATAAAACACCACTTCAAGTATCACTTGATGAATTCTCAAAGAAATTAGCAATCTTAATAATTGTAATCTGTATAGTTGTTTTTGGGTTAAGTTTATATAGAAATATTACATTACTTGATTCACTATTATTTGCAGTTGCTTTAGCAGTTGCAGCTATTCCTGAAGCATTAAGTTCAATTGTTACAATTGTACTTGCAATTGGAACTCAAAGGATGGCAGCAGAAAATGCTATAATTAAAGAGTTAAAAGCAGTAGAAGGCTTAGGTTGTATTAATGTTATATGTAGTGATAAAATAGGAACTTTAACCCAAAACAAAATGGAAGTATTTAATGTTTATAGTGATAATGAGATAAAATCTGTAAAAGAGTTTGATGCAAGTAGGCGCATAAACCAATTTTTATTAATGGGATGTTATTTATGTAATGATTCCATCCTTACCCAAGATCAAAATAAAAATGCTACAGAACTTGCATTGATAGAATTTTGTAAACAAAAAGGAATTAGTATTTACCGTGAAGCAGAAAAGAAACCAAGACTAAGTGAAGTTCCTTTTGATTCTACTAGAAAAATAATGAGTACTTTAAACAAGGTTAACGGTAAATATTACTTATTTACAAAAGGAGCACCTGATGTAGTATTAAGTAAATGTTCTTATATTTATGTTAACGATAAAATTAGAAGAATAACCTCAGGTGATAACTATGATATTAAGGTAAATACAAAAAACTTAGCAAACCATGGTTTTAGAACAATTGCTATAGCTTTTAAAGAATATAAAAAAGATGTAAGTGTTGAAAAGCAAATAACATATCAAGATGAACAAAGTTTAGTCTTTGTAGGGTTCTTAGCTTTATATGATCCACCAAGAATAGAAGCTAAAAGTGCAATTAACGAAGCAAAAAAAGCTGGAATTAAACCAATAATGATTACAGGTGACCATAAAAATACTGCAATTGCAATTGGAAGAGAAGTAGGTATTTTTGAAGATGGAAACTTATGTTATACAGGTGTAGACCTTGATAAAGTTAGTAATGAAGAGTTAGTTCAAAATATTGAGAAAATCTCAATCTTTGCAAGAGTATCACCAGAACACAAGTTGAGGATTGTAAAAGCGTGGCAAAAGAAGGATGGGGTAGTTGCATTTGTTGGTGATGGAATTAATGATGCCCCAGCGATTAGAGAAGCAAATATTGGAATTTCGATGGGAAGAAGTGGAACTGAAGTTTCTAAAGATGCTGCATCAATTATTCTTACAGATGATAATTATTATACGATTATAAAAGCTGTAAAAAATGGCAGGAAAGTTTATAACAACATTCAAAATGCTATTACTTTCTTATTAAGTGGCAATGCTGCAGGTATTTTACTTGTAATCTTTACTAGTTTACTTGCGTTACCAATACCTTTTGCACCGGTGCACTTGTTATTTATTAACTTGCTTACAGATAGCCTACCTGCAATTGCAATTGGGATGGAAGAATTAGATGAAGATGTATTGAGTAAAAAGCCAAGAAAATTAAATGAGTCACTACTTTCAAAACGGGTTATTAAAATAATTTTATTTGAAGGCATATTGATCGCTGTTTTTACAATCCTATCCTATTACTTAGGTCTAAAAGAAAATGCATATGTTGCAAGGACCCTAACTTTTGGAACACTTTGTATTGCAAGATTGATTCATAGTATAAATTGTAGAGGAACAAAATCAATCTTTAAAAATAAAGTAAAAAACAAGGCAATGATTTATTCAATATTAATCGGAATGATATTAATTAACTTAGTTTTGTTTGTTCCGTTTTTTCAAAATATTTTCCAAACAAATATGCTTACAAAGAAACAAATAATTTTAATGTATGTTTATGCAAGTATGCCAACAGTGATTATTCAAGCAATTTTGCTATTTAGACAGCGAAAAAGGTAAGTTGAGGCTTTCTATAATTTCATTATATATGTAATTAAACTAAAAAAAGATAATCTTATTATAGAAGCGATTATTTGCATAAATTGCTATAAAACAGTCCGAAAATGGGCTGTTTTTTCATTGTGTTTGCATATTTTTATAATTTTATCCAATAATAAAAAATAAGGAAGTGAAAAAAATGAATAAAGTTATTGTAGATAAAGCAAAGAAAAAAAGTGAACCAAAGCGACCGATTTTGAAAAATTGTATTCGGGCATTTTTCGTTGGTGGATCTATTTGTTTGTTTGCACAAATCCTAATGTCAATCTTTAAAGATGGGTTTAGTTTAGAAGAGGATTATGCAAATACACTTGCTGTTACAATAATGGTATTTTTAGGAGCCTTATTAACAGGACTTGGAATCTATGATAGAATTGGTCAATTTGCTGGTGCGGGTTCAATTGTTCCAATTACTGGTTTTGCAAACTCAATGACTAGCGCAGCTTTAGAATCAAAAAGTGAAGGAATGGTTCTAGGTGTTTTTACAAATATGTTTAAGCTTGCAGGTAGTGTAATAGTAGTTGGGATAATTAGTGCCTTCATTTTTGGTACAATTCGTTATTTGTTGGTGATATAAAGATGAAAAAAGTAGGAAAACAAAGTTATACATTCTCTAAAGTTTATGTTGGAGATACCGGAGTAACAGTAGGTCCAAAAGAACATACAGGTCCAATTAATGATTATTTTGATTTTGCATATGATGATTTATATTGTGGCCAGAAGACATGGGATAAAGCAGAAATCCAATTATTAAAAGATAGTATAAGATATTGTCTTAATAAAAATAATTTAGGAATTAATGATATCGATGCATATTTTGGCGGAGATTTAAATAACCAAATTACATGTGCAAATTATACCTTAAGAGATTATGATGTCCCGTTTGTTGGGATCTTTGGTGCATGTAGTACATCAATGGAAGGTATTATAGTTGGTGGGATGTTTTTAGAAGCTGGTTTTGGGAAAAATGTTTTAGTTGGAACATCTTCACATAATGCAACAAGCGAAAAGCAATATCGTTATCCAACTGAATATGGTGGTCAAAAACCTATTAGTGTAACTTCAACGGTTACTGGAGCTGGAGTAGCTCTTTTAACAACAAACAAAACAAATATTAAAGTAACTAAAGCAACACTTGGGAAAGTAGTAGATGCAAAATTTTCAGATCCATTTGATTTAGGTAGAGCAATGGTTCCAGCTGCATATAGTACCATAAAACAACATTTTCTTGATTTTAATTTACAGCCAAGTGATTACGATTTAATAGTTACTGGGGATTTATCTTATTATGGAAAAGAAATGTTAATTAATATGTTTCAAGAAGATAATATCGATATGACTCATAATTATAATGATTGTGGATTAATTATTTATGATAGAGAAAATCAAGATGTGCTTGCAGGCGGAAGTGGCTGTGCTTGTTGTGCAACAGTAACTTATAGTTATTTATTTGAGAGATTAAAAGCAAAATCATATAAACGGATTTTAGTTGTTGCAACAGGTGCGCTCCATAATCCGGTGATACTTGCTCAAAAGGAAACAATTCCAGGAATTGCCTATGCAGTTAGTTTTGAAAGAGTTGGTGATTAAATGATTTTTGTATATGCTTTTGTTGTTGGTGGCTTAATTTGCGTTATTGGCCAATTAATAATGGACAAGTTTAAATTACCACCAGTCTATGTTACATCAATCTTTGTTTTCTTGGGTGCGGGGCTTGATTTATTTAATATTTATGATAAATTAATTGATTTTGCTGGTGCAGGTGCAAGTATCCCAATTTCTTCATTTGGCCATGCCTTACTTCATTCTGCATTAGATAAAGCAAATGAAATTGGCATTTTAGGTTTATTTGTTGGGGTATTTGATTTAACTGCAGCAGGGATTGCAAGTGCAATAATCTTTGCTTTCTTTACAGCTTTAATTTGTAAACCGAAAGGATAATATGGATTTTAAAACATTAAATCAAGAAATCCAAACAAAGATTGGTTATGGAGAGTCTTATGATGTTGGACTTAGAGAAATTAAGGTTTTAGATAAACAAGTTAATTTGTATTTTTTAACTGGTTTAGTTGATAGTTTACAAGTTATTGAGATTGTAAAAGGGATATTAAAAATTCCAAGAACTAAAAGTGTAGTTGATGATTTAATCAAAGCAAACCTTGCCCATCATAATTGTACAGAAATAAGAGAATTTAAAGATATAATTACTAATATACTTAATGGAATGGTTGTAATAATTATTGAGGATAATCCTGTTTATTTATCAATTGATGTTAGAAATTATCCAAACCGTTCTATTAGTGAACCTGATATGGAAAAAGTAATTAGAGGTTCGCATGATGGGTTTAATGAAAACTTTCATATAAATGTCCAATTAGTTAGAAGAAGAATAAAAGATACAAGACTTAGAAATGAAATATTTTTTATTGGCGAGGATAGCCCAAACTATGTTTGTCTCACTTACATAAAAGGTATATGCGATGAAAAATTATTAGAAGATGTTAGGGATCGCTTAAAGCAAGTTGAGACTTCGCATCTAATAATGACAGATAAGTTATTGGAAGAAATGATTATAAAACAAAAGAAATTTAATGCATATCCTTTGGTAAGATATACGGAAAGAGCTGATACGGTTGCAGTGCATTTATATCAAGGGATGTTTGCAATCTTTGTAGACACTTCACCTTCAGTTATCCTCGCTCCTTGTACTTTATTTGATCATATGCAACATACTGAAGAATATCGCCAATCACCTATTTCAGGAACATACCTAAGACTAATTAGGTTTTTTGGGATATTTGTTTCTCTTTTTTTAACGCCTGTTTGGTTAGTGTTAGTTCAAAAAAATTTATTAACGGGAGTCTTAGAAATCTTAACTCCAACTGGTGATGTAAAACTGGGCATCTTTTTACAAGTCATCGCAGCAGAAATTGGAGTTGAGTTTTTACGGATGGCTTCTATCCATACCCCATCTAGTTTATCTACTGCAATGGGATTAATTGCTGGGATTTTAATTGGTGAGATGGCAATTAGTATAGGTGTTTTTACATCGCAAACAGTATTACTTGTTGCTTTAAGTGCAATAGGAACATATGCAACTCCAAGTTATGAGCTTGGACTTGCAAATAAAATTACTAAAATATTGTTTATTGTTGCGATATTACTATTTAATATTTATGGATTTATTGGTGCTATTTTTTTATGGTTAATTTATCTTGCAAAAATTAAGAGTTTTGGAAAACCATATTTATATCCAATTTATCCATTTAATTTAAAACGACTTTTAAAGATTATTATAAGATATCCTTATAAAGATAAAAACTATAAAAATGATTAGGGGGATAATTATGCCAATACTAAAGTGTGGTGTTACAGGTTGCGCTTACTTTTATGATGAGAAATGTTCAAAGAGTGTGATTAAAGTAAGTGGATCTGATGCCTTAAGAGAACTAGATACTAGTTGTGTATCGTTTCAACTTAGAAATAGAGAAGCTAGTGATAATTACAATCTTGAAATTGGAACGATTGATGATATCATTAGTGAAAATGTTAGTGTGAATTGTGAAGCTAAAACTTGCATTTATAACAGAAATTATTTGTGTTATGCAAAAGAAATAAAGATAGATGGCACAAGGGCACGCGAAAAACACGAAACTTTTTGTCATAGTTTTGTTAATAGATAGTGTTTTTTAAAAAACCATTTAAAAAATTTTAGATGGTTTTTTTAATAGTGCATAATAGTTTTTTTAATAGTGCATAATTAGTTTTTATTGTAATTGTTTGGAAAAATTGGTATAATAATACAAGGTGATTAGATATGGCAAAGATTAAATTTTGTGCTCTTGGTGGCTTGGGCGAAAACGGAAAAAATTTATATGTGTTTGATATTGATAACAAGATCTTTATTCTTGATGCAGGTACAAAACATCCTAGTTTTGATTTATACGGTATTGATATTGTTATCCCTGATATTACTTATCTTTTGGAAAACAAAGATAGAATACAAGGGATTTTTCTATCTCATGGCCACGCAGATCATGTAGGAGCGGTGCCAGAGATATTAAAACACATTAATGTGGGTGTTTATGGTACTAACTTTACACTGTCTTTAGTTGAACTTGAATTAGCTGAAGCAGGAATGAATATAGAAGATTATAAATTATATCGAATTAATATTAATAAAGATTATAATTTCGGAAATGTTACAGTTAATTTCTACTCTACAAGTCACTCCGTTCCGGAGAGTTGTGGAATTGCGCTGAAAACAAGTGATGGGGCTTTAGTTTATGCTCCAGATTTTAACTTCGCAAGTAATACAGATCCAAGATACCAAGTATCTTTTGGAAGACTTGTTGATGTTGCGAAAAATGGAGTGCTTGCACTATTTTCTGAAAGTTTAGGTGCAGGTAATATTGGTAGAGCATCCGATGATTATCAAATGTTACATCACGTTGGTGAGCTTTTACAAAAATCAAAACGTGTTATCTTTTCAATGTTTTCCAATGAACTCCAAAGGATTCAAAAGATTATTAACATTTGTATTGCAAATGGACGTAGAGTTGCAATTATTGGTCTTAAAGTGCAAAAGACAATTAATGTTGCAATGAAAAACGGGTATTTAAAAATACCTGAAGATAAACTAGTAACTTTAAAATATATGACTGATGAAATTAAAAATGATGATGACGATTTAGCTATCATCATCACTGGTAACCGTCATGAACCTTACTATACGTTGCAAAGGATGACAACTGGTGTCGATAGATTAATTAAGATCAAAGAAGATGATCAAGTAATTATTATTTCTCAACCAATGCCAGGTACTGAGATACTTGCACAAAAAGTTATCGGCTTACTTCATAGGGCAAATGCAAAAGTAAATATTATTCCAAAAAGTTTACTTCAAAGCTCCCATGCTGATAGTGAGGATTTAAAATTACTGTACAATATGCTTAAACCTAAGTATATCGTTCCAGTAGTTGGTGAGTATCGTCATCAAGTAATGCAAAAAAATATTGCTTTAGATGCGGGCTATCCTAGTGAAAGAATTTTATTACTAGATAATGGTGATTTAATTACATTTGAAAATAAACAATTACAACCAGGTAAACAACAAATAAAATCTGGGGATGTACTTGTTGATGGTAGTTTCGTAGGCGATATTAACGAAGTAGTATTAAAAGATAGAGAAATGTTAAGCCATGATGGTTTAATTTTAGTAGTTACAACAGTTGATGCAAGACTTAAAAAAGTAATTGCAGGTCCAAAAGTAGTCTTAAAAGGATTTATGGCAGGTGACACTGCAAAAGAAGTAATCGAAAGTATTGAAGAAATTACAGTAGATATTGTAGAAGATTACTTCAAGAAAAAGTATATCGACTGGAATGATTTGAAAAATGATTTACGCGATGCGATTAATAAATCAGTCTTTAAAATGACTAATAAATCGCCAATTATCATGCCATCATTAATAGATGTAGAAAGTGAAAGAGAGTAAGAATCGTATATGAGAAAATTAAGTAGTAATGAGATTAGACAAATTTGGTTAGATTTTTTTCATAGTAAAGGACATAAAGTAATAGATTCTGCACCATTAATTCCAATAAATGATCCAACATTACTTTGGATTAATGCAGGCGTTGCACCATTAAAAAAATATTTTGATGGAACAGAGATTCCTGAAAATCGAAGAATGGTGAATGTACAAAAATCTATTAGAACAAATGATATTGATAATGTAGGTAAGACTGCAAGACACCATACATTTTTTGAAATGTTAGGTAATTTTTCAATCGGTGATTATTTTAGAGATGAAGCCTTAGAATGGGCAATGGAAATCTTAACTTCACCTAAATATTTTGGCTTTGATTTAGATAAACTCTATTTTACAATCCACATCGATGATGATGAATCAAAGAAGAAGTGGATGGAACTCGGTGTTGCTGAAGATAGAATTATTCCTCTAGAAGATAACTTCTGGGAAATTGGTGAAGGTCCATGTGGACCGAATACCGAGATTTTCTATGATCGTGGACCAAAGTATGATCCAGATAATCTAGGTATTAAACTATTAAAAGAAGATATTGATAATGATCGTTATATAGAAATTTGGAATATAGTATTTAGTCAGTATAACGCTGAAAGTGGTGTTCCACGTAGCCAGTATAAAGAACTTCCAAGTAAAAATATTGATACTGGAATGGGCCTAGAAAGAATGGCTTGCGTTTTACAAGAAGTAGAAACTAACTATGAAACTGACCTGTTCATGCCAATTATTAAAAAATTAGAAGAATTAACTAATGTAGAGTATAATGGCCAAATGCCATTTAAAGTTATTGCTGATCATATTAGAAGTGTAAGCTTTGCAATTTCTGATGGTGCGGTCTTGTCAAATGAAGGTAGAGGTTATGTTTTAAGAAGATTAGTTAGACGTGCAGTAAGATTTGGAAAAAAACTTGGTATGAATGAAGCCTTTATGTATAAGCTTGTTGAGGTTGTTGCAAAGACTATGTATGACTTCTATCCAGAAGTATCTAAAAATGTAAGTAACATCGAAAAGCTAATTAAACAAGAAGAAGACAAGTTTTTACAAACACTCGAGTTAGGTGAAAAGAAATTACTTGATTATATAAAATCAAGTAAAGATAAAGTAATTTCAGGCAAAGAAGCATTTTTGCTTTATGATACGTTTGGATTCCCAATTGAGTTAACTATAGAGGTGGCTAGTGAAAATGGATTTAGCGTTGATTTAGACGGCTTTAATCAAGAATTACTCCGCCAAAAGGAAACATCACGTGCTTCAAGAAGTGATGAATATGGTATGAATACCCAAAATGAAGCAATGTTGAAGTTTAAAGAAGCGTCTATCTTTGTTGGTTATGATGAATATAAAACAAAGTCAAAGGTAGTAGGAATCTTTAAAGATTGT
>DUVT01000303.1 GCA_012840905.1 Acholeplasmataceae bacterium | reverse complement strand
TGATATTATGGCAAAGGAGAAAAAACGAAGTATTGAAAACGAAAAGGAAGAAACGCTTTTTTATCATGAATTAATTGGAATAATTTTCATTATCTTTTCAATCTCGATATTAGGAAAGCTAGGTAAGATTGGTCACTTTCTTACAAATGTATTTAAAGTTGGCTTTGGAGATTGGTATTGGGTTATAATTTTATTTTTCTTATTTTACGGTTTAGTAAATTTATTTAAACATACGCATTTTGATTTTAAAAATCAAAGATTTATTGGGTTTGTATTTATTTGTTTTGGCTTACTTATCTTTGCTCATTTTCCTCTTCATAATTATATTGAGGAGACAAGTAATGCTTATTTTTCAGAAACATGGCGAATCTATAAACATTATTTAGATACTAATTCAAGTATGTATTTAGGTGGTGGTTTAATTGGTGCTGTGATGTTTTATATTATATATTACTTATTTGGCTCAATTGGAGTAGTTTTAGTAGCTTTATTAATTATGTTACTTGGTCTATCTTTGATCATTAAGATGCCGATTATCGAAATGTTTAAGAATATAGGGACTAAAACAAGAAAACTCACTAGATTTACGGGGAATTTTTCTAAATTTTTTAAATATGAACTTGGTGCAAAAGAAGAAAAACCTAAAGAAGAAAAGAAAAGTATATTTGCAAAAGCACAATCTATTCAGCTAAAGATATTTGAAGATGCACCAAATATTATGAATTATAGTTTTCAAGAAAAATTAGCATTAGAAATAAGGGGGCTAATTCATACAGTCTTTAATAATTTAAATATTGAATATAAAGATATGGGATATACAATTTCATATCAAATAACAAGTTATAAATATACAATCTTTTCTGAGTTTAATATTGATAATATAATAGAAAGATTAAATAATGTTATTGAAGAAGATATTTTAATTGGTAAAGAAAATAGTAATTTAATGATTCAAATTACAAATAAATATCCACAAATCCTTACGATTAAAGAAATTCTTTTAAAACAGAATTTGCTTTATAATAATTATGTAATTCCTATTGGCTTAACATATGAAAATAAGTTATGTGAACTAGATGTAACTCATAATGGAAATCTTTTATTAATAGGATCAAAAGATAGTGGTATTAAAAACTTTATTAATTATTTTATTTTTGCGATGTTTGTAAAAATGAATTTAATTAATTATGAAATTGAAATTTATGATTCTTTGAATGAATTTTATCATTTAGAAAAATTTATTCCAATCGAAAAAGATATTGAGATTAATGAATATTTAAATAAGGTTATTAATTTAATAGATAGTAAACTAGAAGTAATAAATAATGCAAAAACAACTACAATCGATGAGTATAATCAAAAGATTGATATCGACAATGAAGCGATTGAAAAAATAAAGCGTAAATTTATAATAATTAATGCTATTGATGTTGATAAAGAAACATATACTTATTTTGAAAACAAAATAATGTATATTACACAGTTAGGAGAAAAAGCTGGTGTAAATGTTATTTATATAATTAGAGACGAACTCTATTATACAACAATTCTTTCATCTTTATTTATTCATAAAATTGTTTTTAAAATAAATACAAGTAGTTTTTCAAATAAAATTATGAATAATAATAATGCTATGTATTTACAAAATAGAGGTGATGCTTTTTATTTAAGTCAAGTTAGAGCAAGAAGAATACAAACACCATTTGTTTCAAATAAAGATATAGAAAAGGTATATGAAGCTTTAAAATAAAAAACTAGTGATTAATTTCACTAGTTTTTGTTTTTAGCTTTATTAATTGCATCATAGCGAGCTTTTAATGCAGATTCGTATTTACTAGAATCTTTTGGTTCATAATATTTTGCATCTTTTATTGAATCTGGTAGATATTGTTGATTGACCCAAGCACCAGGATAGTCATGCGGGTATTTGTATGGAGTTTGGTTTGGATCAAATGAATATTGGTTTTTCAAATGGAGTGGTAAAGTACCACTTTTACCTGATTCAATATCTTTCATTGCAGCATCAAGTGCAAGATATGCAGAATTAGATTTTGGTGATAATGCCATTTCAATTACAATCGCTGCTAGAGGTAATCTAGCTTCTGGCATCCCGAGTTCTAATGCTGCTTCACATGCTGCTTTTACTTTTGGCCCCATACCAGGGTTTGCAAGGCCAATATCTTCATAACAAATAGCATATAGTCTTCTAACTACGGGAAGAAGATCTTCAGCAGTTAGTAGTTTTGCAAGATAGTGAAGACTTGCATTAACATCACTTCCACGGATTGATTTATGAAGTCCACTTAAAGTGTCATAAAAGTTATCTTCACCTTTATCAATGCTTACACTTGGACGTTGTACAACTTCCTTTGCAAGTTCTAATGTAATTTCATTATTATCTAAAACAAAGAAAATCGCCTCAAGCATATTAATAATAATCCTAACTTCACCATTAGCCATATGAACTAAATAATCTTTTGCTTCATCTGTAATAGTTATTTCTGGATTATAATAGTTGATTGTTTTATCTATAACTTGCAATAAATCAGCTTTTTCAAGATTATTTAAACGATATATCATACACCTACTTCTAACAGCAGGATTAACTGAATGATATGGATTAATAGTAGTAAGACCGATGATTGTTACTACACCTTGTTCTACATACGGTAGTAGATAATCTTGAATATCTTTTTTCATTCGATGAATTTCATCAATAATAAGAATTGCAGATTTATTTCCAGCTTCATCAATAATATTTTTTAATGTTGATTTATTATCCGTTGATGCATTGAAAGTATAATATGGACGATTTAACTCTTCACAAATAACTAAGGCAAGAGTAGTTTTACCTATTCCAGGATCGCCATAAAAAATTAAGGATGGTATTTGTTTTTTTTCAAGCATCCTTCTAATTATTCCATTTGGTCCAACTAAATGTTTTTGGCCAAATATATCATCTATATTTTTTGGTCTAAGTCTAAAAGCTAATGGTTCCATATAATCACCTTATATGTATTTTAACACAATCAATATTTCTTGTAAAGAGAAAGCAAAGGCAACTGAAATTAAAAACAAGGGTTAAATTCCCCTTGTTTTATTAGACAGTTTTATTCTCTTTCCCCAAAAATTGGTCTAAAGTTAACTCCTAAGATACCCCCTAGTGAAGCAGCAGTTATATAGGACACACTTTTTACAAAACTCCTAGCTACAAACGGTACTTGGATAAAGAAATTGATAATTAATGTTATAAGTATTATTATCAGTGCAGTAATTAACCCCTCGAGTAAACCATTTTTTTGTGCTGTATTGCCTGCAAGTAAACCAAGAATAAAGAATGAGATTACCCCCATAATAAATGTAATTGTATTAAATGATGCTTGCTGACTGTTGGCTTTGTTTAAGAAGATTAACAACGCATAAATTGAAGAAAATATGCTAAGAATAAGTAAAAAGACAATATAGGAAAATAACTTTCTTTTTAATGTATTTCTCATTATACCACCATTTAATTATATTAATTTATCCTTGGATTTAGAACAGGAGTGTTTTTATGGAATATTTAGTTATTATAAAAATAGTTGCAATATATTTTATTATTCTACTCGTTATGAAATTCATGGGGAAGCGAGAAATAGGCCAACTTAGTTTGTTTGATTTTATCGTGATTTTAATTATTGCTGATATTTCAGTTTCGGGAATGGAGTCAGAAGGTCAATTTTTTACTCATATTTTAGGTATTTTTATTCTAGGTATAATTCAAAAGGTTTTAGCTTTTTTAAGTTTAAGATTCCAACCGATTAGAAGCTTTTTTGATGGTAAACAAAGTCTAATTATTATTGAAGGAAAAATTAATATAAAGGAAATGCGTAAGCAAAACTATAATATAGATGATTTAATTATTCAAATGCGCTTAAAAAATATTCGATCTATCTCAGAAATTAGATATTTAATTTTAGAGGCAAATGGTGAAATATCAACTTTTTTATTTGATGATTATCCAACTAATTCATCCCCTGCAACAACTAAAAGCCAAAATGTTGTTGTAGGTATTAATAACTCTGAAACTGTTAGTAAAAGCAACCAAATAAAAGAAATCTATCCTTTCCCTGTAATTGTCTCAGGTAAATTAATTAAAGAAAATATGAATATTTTAAACTTAACTGAAAAATTTATTTATCAACAAATTAGGAAAAAAGGTTATAAAGATATTAAAGAAATCTATTATGCCAATTATGAAAATGGCGGATTATTTATTGCTGAGACTTGTGATTTTTAAGATTTTTGCGTAGATAAAGAATAATATAGATAGAATAACACTATTAAGCAGGTAATTTTTAATGCCTGCTTTCAAAATTATAAGGGACAGGATTGTTAAAATTATTAGAAGGACAATATTTAATTTGTCAGAAAATGCAAATTTGAATTGATAAGTATTTTTCAAATAAAAGTAGATATACATTGATGAGATTGTTGTTATCATAAGAGTTGAATAAATTAAGCTATTATAAGAGATGAAACTAATAAATGCTAAGCCAAAAGTTAATATTAGTTTAATAGAACTGAAAATTATATCAAGTTTAAATAAAAACTTTTGCCTACCTAATGCTTGCATTATTGCCATTAATGGTGAATGAATATAATAAACTATAAACAATGCTCCAAGCGTAGTTACATAATTAGCACCAATGGTAGTTTTATAAATTAAATTCATATATTCATAACCATAAACAGTAATTAAAGTGGAGACTAAAATTCCAGGTACTATCGATAAAACGCAAGCTTTTTTAATATAATAATTAATTTCTTGAATATTACCCTTTGCGTTTGCTTTACTAATATTAGGGATTATTGCAGTTGCAAGTGACTGAGAAATAAATGAACAAAGCGTGATTAAGGGAATTGCATACGCGGTTATAGCACTATATTTATATAAAATATCTTCTGAAGTAAATGATAGTAAAGATAGTGCTAAAGTATAAATAATAGGTTCTAAAAAGATTGTAAAATTACCAACAAGGCGTGTAAGTGTAGTAGGTATTCCAATTTGTAGTATATCTTTTGTTGGAGAGATTTGAGTCGATACTTTAATAAATATTTGCTTCTTTAGTTTAAATATGCTATATATTAAAGATATAAGTTCACCAATTCCCATTGAAAGAATTGCAATTGTTACAGAAATTATTATTCCATATGGTAAAAATATATATAGTAGGATTGTTGAGATAATAATTCTAGATACTTGTTCTACAAGGTTTGCGTATGCTGATATGTTAATTTTATTTTTACCGTTAAAATAACCCCTTACTACATTATTCATTGCAACAAGTGGTAAAAATATAATACATGCTAAGATAGGATAAAATGTTTTTTCTTGTTTTAGACAAATATAAACAAGAGGTTTTATAGCTATAAGTAAGATTATTGCAGTAATTAAAGATGTGATTATGCCAATTATTATTGCTTTTTTAATAATTTGTTTGTCACTATATTTTTTTGTTACTTCATTTTCTGAAACTATTTTTGCTAAAACAATATTAATTGAAAAGCCTGCAACAGTCATAAATAACATAATTGATGGAAGGCTGATTACATAAAGTGAAATTCCTTCATTCCCTAATAAACGGGTTAAGATAATCCGATTAAATAAACTAAGTAACCTTACAATTAAACTAGTAATTATTAAAATAATTGTATTTTTAACTAATTCATTCTTCATAATTGTCCTCTTTCCTTAATACT
>DUVT01000028.1 GCA_012840905.1 Acholeplasmataceae bacterium | reverse complement strand
GTCGATAAATATCAGCTGCAATTAACATTGGTTTTTTGCTATCTCTTTTACGTAAAAAGTTAGCAAGTTTACCACACTGTGTTGTCTTACCTGCACCTTGAAGACCAACTAACATAAAGACAGATAAGCCCCCTGCTTTATAAGCAACATCAACAGCTTTATCTCCCATTAGTTTCTTAAGTTCATCATGAACAACCTTTACAACCATATCTCCAGGTGTAAGGGACTTCATAATCTTTTCACCTAAAGCTTTTTCTTTAACTTCTTTAGTAAAGTCTCTAACTACTTTGTAGTTAACATCAGCTTCAAGTAAGGAAAGACGAACTTCTTTCATCATTTCATCTATATCATTTTCATTTAAACGTCCTCTACCTGTAATTCTACGTAAGGACATTTGAATTCTTTCAGATAAACTTTCAAATGGCATAATCTACTCAATTCCTTTTAATTTTTCTATTAATTCTTTTATTATTTCAATATCATATTTTTCATATTCACTTAATATTTCTAAGCGCTTAGTAAACTTACTAAACAATTTTAAACTACTTTCATACTTATCTAATAATTGATGAACTTTATTAATATGATCATAAACAGCGTTTCTTGATATATTATAATTATTTGCAATTTCAGATAATGATAAATCATTAAAGTAATATTCTTTAAAATATAATCTTTGCTTTTCAGTTAAGATAGATTCATAAAAATCAAACAAGTTTATGTAATATTCATGTTTTTCTAAGATTTCCATGTTACTCCTCATCTATCATTTCCGCAAATAAACCGTAAATATAATTTTCTAAATCGAAGTATTCAATATCTTCAATTTTTTCACCCAATGTAACAAACTTAATTGGAATATTATATTTATCTCTAATAGCTAAAACAATTCCACCTTTTGCAGTTCCATCTAACTTTGTAAGAACAATTCCGCTAACATCAGTTGCTTCTATAAAGGCTCTTGCTTGATTTAAGCCATTTTGACCAGTAGTAGCATCAATTACAAGTAAAGTATCTTGAGGAGCGCCCTCAACTTCTCTTGAGATTACTCTTTTTATTTTCTCTAACTCTTTCATTAAGTTTACTTTAGTTTGAAGTCTTCCAGCTGTATCACATAATAAAACATCGTAACCTTCTTGTTTTGCAACTTGAATTGCATCAAAGATAACACTTGAAGGATCACTTCCAGCTTCTTTACTAACTACTTTTACATCAATACGCTTACCCCATTCATGGAGTTGTTCAATTGCACCAGCTCTAAATGTATCCCCAGCTGCAATTAATACTTTTTTGCCTTCATTTTTAAGTTTACTTGCAACTTTTGCAATTGTTGTTGTTTTACCAACACCATTTACACCAACAAACAAAAAGACAGATAAACCTTCTTTATTGAACACAAGGTTTGAATTAACTATTTCACCTTTTAAATAAATATCAAACATCTTATCTACAATGATTGGCTGAAGTTCTTTTGCAGATTCTAATCCCTTTACTCTAGGATCACTCTTTAACTCATCCACAAATTTTACAACCGTCTCAACACCAATATCAGCCATTACAAAGATTTCTTCTAATTCATCAAATAACTCTTCAGTTATTTCATTATAACTAGAAAACAATCTCTTTAACAAAGACATTGACTTTCTAGTCTTTTCCATACCTATACGGTACTTTTCAGCTTCTTGGCGTTTTTTCTTACTCTTAAATATATCAAAAAATCCCATTTTTAAATCACCTTATCAATATATTTTTCTATATTTAAT
>DUVT01000302.1 GCA_012840905.1 Acholeplasmataceae bacterium | reverse complement strand
TTAAAATATATCGTTCTATAATAATGCCACTGGTTAAACCTGCATCACTAACCTTAATTATTTTGAACTTCCAAAACTTATGGGCAGCTGATGGTTCAACATATATTTATCGTGAAGACTTTAAGATGTTATCTTATGCATTAAATCAGATTGCATCAGCAGGTCCTGCGCGACAAGGAACACTAGCTGCAGTTAGTTTAATTATGGTTATAGTACCAGTTGTCATGTTTATTGTTTCTCAAAGTAGTATGCTTGACACTATGGCACATTCAGGTATGAAGTAGGTGTGAATCGATGAAGAAGTATTATAAATATATAATTTTATTAATAATGGTGTTAGTAAGTTTTACAACCGTAAATGTCGATGCAGCAATCGGTTATACTTACTCACACAGTGGGCAACCAATTTATTCCTCAGTTGGTCTATCGGTTACTAGTGATGGTATTTATACTGTTATTAGTGATGCCTGGATAAATGAAGAAGGAGATAGATTGCCTGCTAACTTATTTAAAAGTCCGGAAGATTTATTTGTTTACACAGAAAAAGATGAAAATGGAAAACCTACACAAGATGTAATCTATGTTGTAGATAGTCAATCAAACAACTTATTTGTCTTTGATGAAAACTTAAATTATAAAACTCGCTTAGATAAGTTCGAAGTTAGACCGGAAAAAGTTACTGAAGAACAAATCTTAGCTGCTAAGACAACAGTTGTAGAATATGATAGTGATGGTGGGGTTAGAACAACTTCATCTATCACATATTCTGACTATCTAGCTAGCAAAGGTTATACTATTGCACAATTCTTCGCACTTGCGGAAAAAGATTATGAAGATCGCGATGAGGATGAAAAGTTCTATATCGCTGCGAACGGATTATATGGTGTATATCGTGCAGTTCGTCCAGTAAGAGATGAGCGAGGCTTCATTGTGAGAGGCGAGTTCCAAGACGTGATTTACTTGTGTGATATGTCAGGTGGACAAATTATTATTATCGATGCAGAAACTTATGTTGTAGAACAAATCGTAACTAGACCAACAGATATTAGTTTTGCTGGTAAAGATTTTAGACCAATCAAACTAGTTACAGATAGTACAGGAATGATGTTTGTTATTTCTGATGGTGTTTATGAAGGAATTATGCAAATGAATTATGCTGGTGAATTTAGTAGTTACATCGGTGTTAACTACGTTTCACTAACATTCTGGCAAATATTCCAAAGAAGATTTATGACAGAAGAACAGTTAAAACAACAACAAGCAATCCTAAATACTATCTTTACAAGTATTGCAATTGATAAAGAAGAATTTATTTATACAACATCTCGTGCAATTAATGACACAGATGATAACGCAATGATTAAGCGAATTAATCCTGCTGGTAAAGACGTGTTAACTAGAAATGGTTATCATGTTCCAAAAGGAGACTTAGTATATATTAGAACTGGCCCTGATGCATCTGTTCGTGGACCATCAAGATTTAGTTCTATTACAGTAAATGATTATGGTGTATATACCGTAGCTGATGCAAAAACTGGACGTTTATTTACATATGATGATGAAGGTAACTTATTATATATTTCCGCTGGAAAAGGTAATGAGTTAACTAACTTAAACAATCCAGTTGCTATTCGCTACCAAGGCGAAAATATCTTAGCGCTTGATAAAGCAAGACAAGCAATCTTAAGATATGAACCAACTGAAATAGCGAAAGTTATCAACAAAGCTACTAAATACCATTATGATGGAAATTTAGTTGCTGCAAGTGAAGAATGGAATAACGTTGTTGCCCTAAACCCTAACTATGAATATGCATATGTTGGTATCGGAAAATCACTGCTTAATGAAGAACGTTATGAAGAAGCAATGCAATATTTCCAAATTGGTTACAACGTACACTATTACTCTCGAGCATACAAATTATATCGTGATGACTTAATTCGAGAATACTTTACAGCATTTATTTCTGCTGTACTAGTATTAGGTGTTGGGTTATATGGATTTAAGAAGTATCGAGATTATAAGCGTAAGAAGCTGAATCCAGATGAAGTAGGTGAATTAGATGACTAATAATATTAAAGTTGAAAACATCCCAAAAACTTTCTTTGAAAAAGTTAAATATGGCTTAAGTTATTTCTATGATAATTTTATTAAATACCCTGCTTACATCTTAACTCATCCGATTAAAGGTTTTGACTATTTTAAACGTGAAAACGAAGGTAAGATGAATGTTGCAGTTACATTCTTAATTGCAATGATCCTTCTTCAAATTCTAAAATTCCAATATACAGGATTTGTTGTTAGTCAAAATGATCCAAATGACTTGAATACGATTCGTGAAGTTTCATTAGTTGTTTTCCCAGTTATCCTGTTTACAGCTGCTAACTGGAGTATTACAACACTCTTCGATGGTAAAGGGAAAATGCGTGACATCTTTATGATGATCTGCTACTCCCTATACCCAATGTTATGGACTGAATCGATCGGTTTGATTTTCTCAAACTTTATTACTGCAGAAGAAGTTGGATTTTACTTATTACTAATTGGAATTGGAAATTTCTTAACAGGATATTTAATATTCTTCGGATTACTTTCAATTCATGAATATGGTGTATTAAAATGTATTGGCTCGATTGTTGGTACCGCGCTTGCAATTCTAATTATTCTATTCGTGATGCTGCTTGCATTTGACTTATTCCAACAAATATATAGTTTCCTATATACTATATATCGTGAAATATCCTTGAGATATTTGTAGAAAGGAGAAAATATGAAGTTTTTAAAATTTAGATACATATTTACTCTTGCAATTGT
>DUVT01000301.1 GCA_012840905.1 Acholeplasmataceae bacterium | reverse complement strand
TGATTTATCAAAAGAACATATTATCATGTCAGTAGAAAATATTTTAAAACGCCTAAAAACTGATTATTTAGATATTTTATTATTACATCGACCTGATACATTAATGGATCCTACTGAAATAAGTGAAGCATTTTCTTATTTAGAAGCTAAGGGACTTGTAAAGTTTTTTGGTGTATCTAATATGGATGATTTACAAATTGAATTAATTCAAAGATCTTTAAAACAAAAAATCTTATTTAATCAAGTTCAATTTTCGCTAGTTCACTCACTTTTAATTGATAGTGAATTTAATGTAAATATGAAAAATATTCACCATCATAAAGCTAACTCAATTCTTAATTACTCCCGCTTAAACAATATCACACTTCAAGCTTGGGGTGGACTACAAGCTTCATGGGAAGAAGGAACATTTCTAAATAATCCAACTTATGAAAAATTAAATGATAAATTAAACGAACTCGCAAATAAGTATGAGGTTAGCCCTGTAACAATTGCAATTAGTTGGATATTAAGACATCCTGCAAAAATAATTCCAATTATAGGGACTACTAAACCAGAAAGATTAGAAGAAATAGTAAAAGCAAATACATTCACTTTATCTAGAAAAGAATATTATGATTTGTATTTTGCTTCTGGAAAAACTCTTCCTTAAGAATTGAGATAATGCTCATTTTATGTTAAAATATATATATATTATTATGAGGTAGAAAAATGAGTATTCTGGAAGTTAGTAATTTAAAGTTTAGTTATAAAGATAATATATTATTTTCCAATTTAAATTTAAGATTAATGCATGATGATCATCTTGGATTAATTGGAATGAATGGTGTAGGTAAAACTACATTGCTTAAGCTGATAGCAGAAAGATTACATCCTGATGAAGGGACTATCCGCTGGCTTAGTGGTGTAGATTATTCCTACTTAGACCAACATCTTGAAATTGATAGTAAATTGAATATTCGTGAATATTTAGCTTCAGTATATGATGAGTTGTTTGAAGTTGAAAATAGACTTAATGCTTTATATAAATCACTAGAAACAGCCGATCCAAATGATTATGATAAGATTTTACGTAAAGCTGATAACTTAATGCATCATTTAGAAGAAAATGATTTTTATTTAATTAAGTCAAAAATAGAAAATGTAATTAATGGCTTAGGAGTTAAAGCTGATTTAAATTTTCCGCTTAGAAATTTAAGTGGTGGTGAAAGGATTAAGATCTTTCTTGCAAAACTCCTATTAGAAGAAAAAGATGTGTTGTTACTAGATGAGCCTACAAACTTTTTAGATGAACAGCATATTGAATGGTTGGCTAAGTATTTGGTAAATTATCCAAAGGCTTTTATAGTTGTAAGTCATAATCCTGCCTTTTTAAATCTTGTTTGTAATAAGATAGCAGAGATTCATAATAAACAACTTAATGTTTATAAAGGTAATTATGATGCTTACTTAAAACAAAAAGAATTAAAAGAACAAACATATCTTACAGTATACAAAGCCCAACAAAAATTTATTAAGAAAACAGAAGAATACATTAAGAAGAATATCGCTAGAGCTTCAACTGCAAAACAAGCCAAGAGTAGACAAAAGGTTTTAGAAAAAATCGAGAAGTTAGAAAAGCCTGTGAAGTATAAAAAGGTTAAGTTTGATTTCCCATTTACTTCATCTTTTCAAAAAGAAGCAATTGTTATTAAAGATTTAGAAATAGGTTATGATCATCCATTGTTACCTAAAATTAATTTAATTGTAAGATTTGGGGAAAAGATTAGGATTGTTGGTAAAAATGGAGTGGGAAAAACTACATTTTTAAAAACAGTCTTGGGGTTAATAAAGCCTATTTCTGGTAGAGTTAATGTTTCTGAATTAAATAAAATAATCTATTATTCTCAAGAATTTAAGGATGATAAAACATTAACACCAATTGAATATGTTAGAAATGATTATCCATTAATGACTGATGAAGAAATAAGAAGTTTATTAGCACGTTATGGTGTAGTTGGAGAACTACCGCTTAAACCATTCACACAATTAAGTGGTGGCGAAATTGCAAAGGTGAGGTTAGCACATCTTAGTTTAGAAAGCT
>DUVT01000300.1 GCA_012840905.1 Acholeplasmataceae bacterium | reverse complement strand
ATTGTAATGATCCAGATATGTCTAGGTATATGTTACATATTCCTTACCCTTATAAGAGAGAGGATGCGATTAATTGGATTAATTCTCATCGTGAGTATGTTGAAAAAGATCGACTATTTAACTATGCTATTACAGATAAAGATACGGGTGAACTATTAGGCACTGTTTCGCTTTCTCATAATAAAGAGAATAGAAATGGAGAAATTGGTTATTGGATTGGGAAAAAATACTGGAATAAAGGATATGCTACTGAAGCTTGTAAAGCAATTATCCAATACGCATTTGAAGTAAAAGATTATCATAAAGTGTATATTAGACATTTAGAAGAAAATTATGCATCAAAAAAAGTTATTGAAAAGTGCGGTTTTTTGTTTGAAGGTAATTTGAAAGAGCATATTTATAAAAATGGAAAATTCCATAATATTCTTACTTATGGTTTGATTAATCGAGACTTTGCATCTTAAGAATAAATATGTTATAATTTAAAAAAATCTCATCTGTTTGGAGATGAGATTAAAACTTTTAGAAGTAGAATATAGGAGTAGAATATGAAGAAACTTAAATTAATTTTATTATCAATCTTAGGAATATTATTATTAGTTGGTTGTAATTTCACTTATACTAGAGATAAAGTAGAGGTAAAATTAGGAATTGATAATATTGATGATCATTTAGAAATATTTGAAGGTAAAAGAGTTGGTTTAATTACAAATCCAACTGGGATTAATAGTGAATATGAATCTACAATTGATATACTTTTTGAAAAAGTAAATTTAGTTTCATTATTTGCTCCTGAACATGGTATTAGAGGCGATAAACAAGCTGGAGTACCATCACAAACAACAACTGATGAAGTTACGGGTCTACCTGTTTACAGTCTATATGGACAAACTCAAAAACCTACTAAAGCAATGATGGATACAATAGATATTTTATGTATTGATCTTCAAGATGCTGGTGCAAGATTTTATACTTATATTTATACGATGGCCTATGCTATGGAAGCAAGCGAAGAATATGATAAAGAGTTTGTTGTTTTTGATAGACCAAATCCAGCAGGCGGAGAAAAGTTTGAAGGAAATATTTTAGAAGAAGAGTACAAGTCATTTGTTGGTAACTATCCGATAGTTCAACGTCATGGGATGACAATTGGTGAACTAGCTAAAATGTTTAATGAGGAATTTGGTATTGGTTGTAAATTAACTGTTATCGAAATGACAGGTTGGAAAAGAAGTATGTATTTCGATGAAACTAATTTGCCATGGGTAATCCCATCCCCAAACTTTCCAAGTCAAAATACAGCTTTAGTTTATCCAGGAACATGTATATTTGAAGGTACTAACCTCTCAGAAGGTAGAGGAACGACAATTCCATTTGAAGTAATTGGTGCTCCATATATAGATGCAATTGAATATGCTAATGCTTTAAATGAGTTAGGTTTAAAAGGAGTTAAATTTAGACCAGCCCATTTTACACCTACATTCTCAAAGCATGCAAATGTTCTTTGCCACGGTGTTCAAGTTCATGTTACTGATCGCGATAAATTTGAGCCAGTAAAAACTGGATGGGCAATGTTAGATGTTGTTAGAAATTTATATCCAGAAGATTTTCAAATTTTAAATGTGAATAATAATAGAAATATGCTTAATCTTTTAACTGGTACAAACTTTATTACTCAAGACTTATACACTTTAGAAGAACAGTTTGAAATTATAGAAGAAGATACTGCTATATTTGGTGAAATTAGAGAAAAATATTTAATTTATTAATAAAGAGACATTTCATTTTAAATGTCTTTTTTAATTGAATCCTATTTTATTTTGTAATATAATAATT
>DUVT01000299.1 GCA_012840905.1 Acholeplasmataceae bacterium | reverse complement strand
TTTTTATCAAGGAATTATTAATTTCCCCAAAAGGTCCAAAATTTCGCGCAAATCCCCCGTAAAATCGCTTTCTAATCAATTTTAGGACTACCAATAAGTAATAAATCAAAGTGGGGGTAAATGAGATTAAAACGAATTTTTCAAAAAAAGAGAAACTAAATCAATTTAGTTCCTCTTTTCTTATTTTACTGATGCCATTATCTTTTCATTAATAAATTGGTTTTTATAAAGTTCAAAATACTCTCCACGTTTATCTAGTAACTCTTGGTGAGTCCCACTTTCAATAATTTTTCCTTCTTTAATTACAAGGATTAAATCAGCATTGATTATAGTAGACAAACGATGAGCAATAATGAAACTAGTTCTCCCTTTCAAGATTTTTTTGATAACTTCTTGGATTATTTCTTCGGTTTTGGTATCAATTGAACTAGTAGCTTCATCTAAAACTAAGATTTTTGGGTCCGCAACTAATGCCCTAGCAAAGGAAATTAGCTGTCTTTCACCAACACTTAGCTTTGAACCGCCTTCTCCAACCATTGTATTATATCCTTCAGGCAACTGTTTAACTATTTCATCGACATGAGCAAGCTTTGCAGCTTCAATTACTTCTTCATCTGTAGCATTAAGTCTACCATAACGGATATTTTCTAAAATTGTTCCGTTAAATAAATGGGGAGTTTGTAAAACGTAGCCTAAGTTATCATGTAACCAAGTGATTGAACGTTCTTTATAATCTCTACCATCAATTAGAATTCTACCTTTTGTTGGTTCATAAAACCTACAAATAAGATTTACTATAGTACTTTTACCACTACCAGTAGCACCAACTAAGGCAACTGATGTTCCTTTATTAACTTTTAAATTAAAATCTTCTAAAATAATTTCCTTATCATTATAACTGAATGTTACATTTTGAAACTCAACATCACCTTCAAGAGGTTCGAAGTTCTCACGTTTTGGTTCAAGAATTGTTCCATACTTTTCTACAACCTCAGGTGTATCATATATTTCTGGTTTAGTTTCAATTAATGAAATTATTCTTTCAGCTGATGCTTGTGCTTGTTGAAGTTCTGCTAAGATTCTTGCAACTTGCATTACGGGTTCAAAAAACATTGTAGTATAAGTAATGAATGTTGCTAAAACAGCAATATGAAATGCATGTTCTGCTTTTATAATAAATCCGCCACCAATTCTTAAAATTAACATTACAGCAGTATAGGAAATAACTAAAATAACTGGAAAGAATATAGACGATCTAACAACTGCTTTAATTGATTCTTTTTTCATATCGCTAGCAAGTTTGTTAAAATCTTTTTCTTTTTTTAGTTCTAATGTTAATGTTTTAGTTGTCTTATTACCTAAAATACCTTCATTATAACTTGCTGTAATATTTGAGTTAATCTTTCTAACTTTTCTATAAGCTTGTAAAATCTTTTTTCTAAAATACATACTTACCATAAAAAGAATTGGTAGTAAGAAGAAAATTATAAGTGCAAGACGCCATTCTAAGATAAACATTACCACAATTATTCCAAACATTGAGAGTGCTCCCCAAAGTAAGTCTAATAACCCCCAAGAAATAATTGTTGCTAGTTTTCTTGAATCACTAGTTAATCGTGCCATAATCCAACCTGCAGGAGTTTTGTCATAATAAGAAAACGGTAAGATTTGTAAATTCTTAAACGCTTCGTCTCTTAACTCATAACCAACTTCTACTTCTACTTTTCCTGCAGCTCTTATAAAGCCCCAAACGGTTACAAAGTATCCAAAAGCAATTAATGTATAACCTATTAAGAATGGAACTTTTGTAGAAAAGTCTGGATCATCTGAAAAGAATGTTTCAATAGCATATTTATTAAATAACGGATATAGAATATCTAAAATTGCTAATCCTGTTACAAATATAATCAATAAGATAACATGCTTCTTTTTCTTAAAAACAAGCTTAATTATCTTTTTCCAAACGCCAATACTAAACTTCTCATTACTATAATCTTTTTCTTCAAACCTATTCATGAGTCGCTTCTCCCTTAATAAACTCTAAGAATTCTTCTTCTAATGCACCTTGAATATCCCAAAGTTGTTTATATAAGCCTTCTTGCTTACTTAACTCATCATGAGTTCCAACAGCAGCTACTACACCATCTTCTAAGACGATAATTTTATCAGCTTCTTTTGCAGTTGTAATTCTATGAGTAATGATAATGGATGTTAAATTTAAGCTATTATTTCCTAATGCTCTACGGATTGCTAAGTCTGTTGAAGTATCTACAGCAGACAACGAATCATCAAATATTATTACTGGTTTATTGAGTAATAACATTCTTGCAATCGCAATACGTTGCTTTTGACCACCAGATAATGTAACACCTTTTTCACCAACTAAAGTATTATAACCTTCTTCAAACTGCATAATGTCATCATGAATTGCAGCGATTTTAGCTGCTTCATAAACTTCTTCTTCATTAACATCATCTAAGCCGATTTTAATATTTTCATAAATTGTAGTAGCATAAAGGAATGGATCTTGAAGAATAATTCCGATATTTTCTCTTATCCAACTCTTCTTGATATCTTTTATATCAACACCATCGATAAATATATTTCCATTTGAAACTTCTAGCATTCTTACTAATAAGTTAACAACTGTACTTTTTCCGCTTCCTGTTTTACCTACAATCGCAACAGTCTCTCCAGCCTTTATCTTAAATGTTATGTCTTTTAACACCTCTTGATTAGTATCATTAAATTTAAATGAAACATTTTTAAATTCAATATTTCCTTTAATTTCTGGTGTTAAGTGACCATCATTTACATAGTCGTCTTCTAAATCTAAGATCTCTTGTATTCGACTACTTGCAACTGTTGCTTTACCAAAGTCACCTATTATTCTACCAAGACCCCTTACTGGCCAAACTAACATACCAATGTACATTAATGCTGCAATAACATCACCTTCTGAGATTGCACCACTTTGTACAATAGTTATTGCTACCCCTAAAGTAATCACATACTGTAATACAGTAATGAAATCACTGCTTCCCCAGTAAAGAGCAATTAGGTTATTCAATTTTTGACTTTCACGTTTAAATTTATAACTTTCCTTATGGAATTTTTCAATCTCATAAGGTTCATTCGCAAATGCTTTTACTACCCTTACCCCATTAATGTTTTCTTGTAATACACTAGTCATTGATGCTTCAACTTCTTCTATTTCTTCAAATTTTTTCTTTGTATAACTAAAATAAATTATTGAAGCTGTTAATGTAATTGGCATTACAATAATTGATACAAACATTAATTTTGAATTAATTAAATAAAGTTGAAATGCACCACTTACAATAGATGCAATAATAAACATTAATTGCGGTAATTGGGCGCTTAAAAATGATTTAACTGTCTCTACATCAGATGTACAACGTTGGATTAAATCTCCTGTATCAACGTTATTATGATATGAATAAGACAGATTTTGAATGTGTGAGAACAATTTTGTTCTCATATCATAAGCAATATTTTCTGCAACTTTCCCACGAAAATATCCATTCATAAACATTAACAAGCCACGGAAAGCTTGATATAGTACTAATGTAATTCCTACAATCAAAATTTGCGTTAGTTGATTTTCAAAAATTTTGTAAAATTCAATTAAAAAAGAAGGTAGTGTAGTACTTCCTTCAGATGAACCTTTCAATATGAAATCAACTACGTATCTTATAAATTGAGGAACGAATGAATATAATGTAGGATTAATGATCGAAATGAATAGTACAACCAATACTAAATGGATATGCGGAGCAGCCCATTTAAAAAGGTCTCTCATTCCTTTTTTCTTCATGATTAGTTCTCCTCATTATATTAATTTCTTCTAAAATAATAGATATAAAACTGTTTTTTTTTAGTTATAACATTCTTCAAAATATTGTGTTAATAGTAGTTGCCAGTTATTACCGAAATCTTTTAAGTCTTTTAACCCACTTATGTTATATGCAACACTTTTATTAGTATCTTCATCTAATTCAAATAAGAAAAGTGAAGGAAATACAACATAACTACTTGTTTCTACTTTCAAGTCAGTAATTTGGGTTTCTGTTAACTCATATAATCTCAAGTAATAAATAGTCTCAAGATTGTATTCTTTCGCCAATTTGTCAGCTTCGTATGCAAATGATTTATCATTTACAGTAAAACTTGAGCCAACAAAAAGTTGAAACGTTTCACCCGAATTTATTTTTTCAAATACTTCGTCATATGTAATTGTTTCAAAAACATGTTCTTTTTCTAAGTTTCCAAATTCTCTACGAATACGAGCCTTATCTCCTCCTAAAGGAACATTAACTAAAATTACTATTATAATTGCAACAACAGCAAGTGCAACTAATATATATGTAAATTTCTTTTCTCTTTCCGACATTGAAATCCTCCTGTTTACTCAATTTAAGACCCATAGCATTATATCACAGTATATTTAGGTTGTAAACATTAATCTTTTACCTAATAACACCTCCAACCACTATATTATTATAGTGAATAGGAGGTAGATTTATGCTACTATAATCTTTACATAAATAAATGGCGCCCCCAACAGGACTCGAACCTGTGACCCCATGATTAACAGTCATGTGCTCTAACCAACTGAGCTACGGAGGCACCTTATTATTCTACCTTAATAATACCACATTTATGCATATATTACAACAAAAAAAAGAATCTTTTTTTTGAAAGATTCTTCTAATTTTGTCCTTTTATTTTTGCTAACTCTTCTTCTTTTTTAACTAAATCGTTATAATTTTTAACTAACTTTTTAATTTCTTCACTTAGTTCTTCATAAGCTTCTCGTGCTTCTTTAATATCGTCTTCAGCATCTAATGTTACTTTTTCGGGTAAGTCATCAATTAAATCAATAACTGCTTGAGCCATTTCTAACATTTCAATTGAAGCTATTGCATTAAGTAAAACATCATAATTTGAAACATATTTTTTTTGTGTTTCAGTTAAATTATCATAATGAGATTTAGTAAGCATTACTGATTCTTTATCTTCTAAAGTAATTTTACTCGGAAGTGAATCAATCATATTTTCTACTTGCTTTGCTTTATCTTTATCTTCTGCTTCTTTAGCAGCAGCTTTTAGACTTGCAAGTTTTACTTCTACTTCTTCTAATACTTTCAAATTAGTTACATATTCTTTTTGTTCCGCTGTTAAACTGTTATATTCAGATCTCACATTTTCAATATTTGTTGCATCATCAAGTGTAACTTCATCTATCGCAGGTAAATTAATAATCAAATTTTGTACTTTTTTCGCTGCAGTTTGGTCTTTTTTAATTTTTTCTAATTCACTAATTTTTTTCTCTGCATTAATTAACTTATCTATATTTGTAATCAATTTTTTATGTTCTTCGCTTAATTCATTATATGCTTCTCTAGCACCAACAACTAAACTTTTATGAGCTAAAACAATATTTTCAGGTAGGGCTTTTATTTTCATAATTACCCCATCAATTGCTTTCAAGTCATTTAATTGCTTTTCTAAAGCAATTAACTTATCTATATTGTGAACTCTAGCTTTTTCTTCTTCACTTAATTGATCATACTGATCTCTAGCAGCAAGTATTTTCATTTCGTCTGCTAGAGTAATTTCATTAGGAAGGGAATCAATTATATCTATGAGATTTTCTTTAGGATATGAATCCATAGCTGCACAACCAACAAAAACTAAACCAAATAATAAGACTAATACTAGAATAAATTTTGTCTTTGTATTCT
>DUVT01000298.1 GCA_012840905.1 Acholeplasmataceae bacterium | reverse complement strand
TAAAGGTAGTGATTTCTTTACTACATGGCATAGAACTGCAAAATTAATGGCAGGATTATTATATGAATATAACTTAACAGTCGATGCCGTTGAACAACATCACGATTGGAATGGTAAAGATTGTCCACAAGTTTTAAGAGCAACAGGTTTATGGGAAACTGCACTTAAGATGATAGAAGCTGAACTTCTTGTTTTACAAGAACTACAAGACTATACTATTGAATTTATGTCAAATTCCCCTGAGTACCTTTCAAATACTGGTAGAGTCTTAAAATTAGATACACAAGAAAGAATCGTTGAATATGCAATTAGAGCATATAACGATAGTGGCTATGATAGAACTCTTCTTTTAAGATCTGTATTACCAGCTGCAGGTAACTAAGGAAAAATTTATAAAGAAAATTTTCTTTCTATTTGACATTTATCCACTTAGGTGTTATAATAAAAAATAGAATTGGTAAAAAGAAGGAGTGAGACGTTCTCACTCCTTTAAATAATGTTATGGAGACTTATTATGAAAAGTAAAATGGAAATCATCAAAGAGATTGCAAATTCATGTGCAGAACAGTTAGGAATTGAAATTGTAAGTGTTGAGTTTGTAAAAGAAATGGGTATGAAAATCTTAAGAGTAATTGCAAGAAAAGACCCCGTATTTACAATTGAAGATTCTAGTGAATTAAATAAATTAATTGGTGATGAACTTGATAAAGTTGATTTAATTGAGGAAGAATATTATTTAGAAGTTTCATCTGAAGGTCTTGAAAAAGAATTAAAAACAGATAAAGACATTAATGATGCAATTGGGAAATATGTATGTGTTAGGTTGTATCAAAAATTAAATGGAAAAAAAGAATTTTATGGCGACTTGCTAACTTATGAAAATAATGAGATAACAATAAAAGTAGTAGATAAAGGACGAAGAAAAGATATTAAACTTAACAAAAGTATGATTGCTAAGATTCGTCTTGCAATCAAGTTTTAGGAGGATATGATTAAAAATGATTAGTAAAAATTTCTATGAATCCCTTGAAGAGTTAAGCTACGAACGTGGCCTGGCAATTGAAGATGTTTTAAAGAAAGTTGAAATAGCAATTTCCGTAGCTGCAAAAAATAGTGGTTATACAGGGGATATAAAAGTAGAATGGGATTTTGATAAGAAAAAAATTAGAGTATTTGAATATAAATATGTTGTATCAGAAATTGATCCTGAAGGACCAAAAGGACAAATTTTACTAGAAGAAGCACTTGAAATTAAACCAAAAATTAAAGTTGGTCAAGAATTTAGGACTGAAATCAACTTGTCAACTTTTTCTCGCAAAGCAGCTTCCATCTTTAAACAAAGCCTACTAGGTGGACTTAAAGAATTGGAAAGAGAAGAACAATATAATTTCTTTATTGAAAAAGTTGGCGATGTTGTAACTGCTAAAATAGTTGATTACAGTAATGGGTTTGTAGCTTTCAATATTGGGAAAAATGTAATTGCAAATATGCCTGATAAAGAAGGGCTACCTGGTGAAGAATTTATTCCTGGTGAGGAAAAGAAGGTTTATATTACTAAAGTTGAAAAAACTACTAAAGGACCTAAAGTTTTCCTAACTAGAACTTCAAGGGAATTCGTGAAACGTTTATTTGAACTTGAAATTCCTGAAGTAGCAGATGGTTCAATCGAAATTATGGGAATTTCAAGAGATCCGGGTGATAGAACAAAAATTGGTGTTTTATCATTAAAAGAAAACCTTGATCCAAAAGGTGCTTGCGTTGGTCAAGGTGGCCTGCGTATTAAAAAGATTAATGATATCTTAAACGGTGAGAAAATTGATATCTTTACTTGGAAAGAAGAGCCAGTTGAATTAATTGCAGAAGCACTACTACCTGCAAAATCACTTGGTGTAATTGCAGATGAGAAAAAGAAAGAAGCGACTGTAATTGTTCCTGATGATCAATATTCATTAGCAATCGGGAAAAAAGGTCAAAACGCTAGACTTGCTGCGTATGCAATTGGCTGGAAAATAGATATTAAAAATTTAACTACTGCAGAAGAAGAAGGAATTGAATTCGAATATAATGTAGGTAGGAAGTAGGTATCTATGAAACAAAGAAAAATTCCAATGAGAAAATGCATCGCAACAAATGAACAATATCCAAAATCGGAAATGTTTAGAGTTGTAAGAAGTGAAGATAACACTGTATTAATCGACGGAACAGGGAAAGCTCGTGGTCGTGGAGCCTATATTTCAAAAACAAAAAGAGCTATTAATTTAGCGAAAAAAAAGAATTTGCTAGAACGTCACTTAGAAGTTAAAGTACCAGAAGAAATATACGATCAATTATTAAATTTATTAGGTGATGTTATTGAATAAAGAAAAAGTGTTAAAAACATTAGGACTTGCAAGAAGAGCTGGGAAGGTTGCTTCTGGAGAAGACAATGTTTTAAAACTTTTAAGAGAAAATAAATTGAAATTTGTTTTTATTGCAAGTGATGCATCAAAAAAACAAATTGACAAATTTACAAAAAAATGTTTTTATTATAACGTAGATGTTAATAATGATTTTACTTGTGAAGAACTATCTAATGCAATAGGGAAACCTATGTGTAAATATTTAGGAATAACTGATCAAGGATTTTTAGATGCCTTAAAAAAGAGCTTAATGGAGGTGCTGTAAATGAAGGTTAAAGAAATATTGGAAATATTGAAGGTTCCTGAAGAAGAGCTTTTACAAAAACTAGAAAATGTTGGAATTGAAGCAGATATAGAGACTGACATTAGTCAAGATATTGTAAAAAAACTTAGTAAGGTTTATAAGGTTGATATAAAAGCACCTAAAAAAACTAAAGCGGTAGCTTCTAAAACGACTACTAAACAAGAAGAAAAAGTTGAAATTAAAGAAAAACCAAAACAAGAAGTAAAGGAAACGAAAAAAGTGCAAGAAGCAAAAACTAAACAATCAACTAAACAACCAGTTGCAAAGCAACAACCAAAACAACAAATCAAAAAACAAGCAGTAAAACCTGAAAAACCAAAACAAGTTAAAAAAGAAGTAATAGAAGATGATTATATAGAAGAATTAGAATTGAAACGTGTTTATGATGATAAATACGATGAATATGAAAAAGAACAAAAAGTATATACTAGAATTAAAAATGTAAAGAAGAAGACTAAAAAGGGTGATCGTAAATCTAACATCCCTGGTAATGAAAAAGCTAAAGCAAAAGAAATAATCTTTACACCAGGTATGACTGCTGCACAAGTTGCTGATGGTTTAGGCATTTCAATTGGGGAATTAGTTCGAAAATTAGTTATGCTCGGCTATATGGTAAGTGCCTCCCAAGCTTTAGATAAAGATGTTGTTGAAATAATTGCAGATGATTTTGGCTTTACAGTTAAAGACAAGATAATGGAAGACATTACTAAATTTGAAGAAATCAAAATTGAAGATGATGAGGCATCTTTAGTTACACGTCCTCCAATAGTAACAATTATGGGTCATGTTGACCATGGGAAAACTACTTTGCTAGATACAATTAGAAATACAAGAGTGGCTAGCGGTGAAGCAGGCGGAATTACTCAACACATAGGTGCATATCAAGTAAAACGTGATGATAAATACATTACATTTATTGATACACCAGGTCACGAAGCATTCACAGAAATGCGTGCTCGTGGTGCTGTTGCGACTGATATTGTAATTTTAGTTGTTGCTGCAGATGACGGTGTTATGCCACAAACTAAAGAAGCAATCGACCATGCAAAAGCTGCAAAAGTTCCAATCATTGTTGCAATCAATAAAATGGATAAGGCAGAAGCAAATCCTGATAGAGTAAAACAAGAATTAGCAGCACTTGATTTAGTTCCAGAAGATTGGGGCGGAAATACTATTTTTGTACCAATTTCAGCTTTAACTGGAAAAGGTGTAGATGACCTATTAGAAATGGTTTTATTAACTGCTGAAATGGAAGATTTAAAAGCTAACCCTAACCGTCTTGGTGTGGGAATGGTAATTGAGGCAAAACTTGACAAAGGTAGAGGACCTGTCGCGACATTGCTTGTAAAAAATGGTACAATTAAAGTAGGTGACCCAATAGTTGTTGGTAATACTTATGGAAAAATTAGAGCAATGCAAGATGAGACTAAATCAATGCTTAAGTCTGCTGGTCCAGCAAAAGCTGTTGAGGTTACTGGACTTGAAGATGTTCCATTAGCTGGAGATCATTTCATGGTATTTGAAGATGAAAAGACTGCTAGATTAATTGCTGAAGAAAGGGCACAGCGTGCATTTGATAAAGAAATGGGAGTTGGCGTTCCAGTCTCATTTGCAAGTTTATTCGATAATATTAATCAAGATAATAAAGAACTTAACTTAATTATCAAAGGTGATGTTCAAGGATCTATCGAAGCAATTAAATCATCACTTGATAAACTAGATGTTGATGGAGTTAAAATCAATGTAATTCGTAGTGGTGTTGGTGCTATTAACGAAAATGATATTAACTTAGCTGTAGCATCAAATAGTGTAATTATCGCATTTAATGTACGTCCAATGGCTAAAATAATGGACTTTGCAAAAGAAAAACAAATTGAAGTTAGAACATATAATGTAATTTATAAATTGTTAGAAGATATCCAAGCAGCGATGAAGGGTATGCTAGATCCAGTGTACGAAGAAAAAGTACTTGGTCAAGCAGAAGTAAGACAAATCTTCAAAGCTTCAAAAATTGGTACTATCGCTGGTTGTTATGTAACTAGTGGTTCAATAATTCGTAACGCAGATGTACGTTTAATTAGAGATTCTATCGTTGTTTATGAAGGGAAACTTTCATCTCTAAAGAGATTCCAAGATGATGTTAGAGAAGTTAAAACTGGTTATGAATGTGGTATGACAATTGAAAATTATAATGATATTAAAGAAGGCGATGTTATCGAAGCCTACACTATGGTAAAAGTTAAGCAGGTGTAATATGAGTTATAAACAAGAAAGATTGGAAAGAACTATTGAGCG
>DUVT01000297.1 GCA_012840905.1 Acholeplasmataceae bacterium | reverse complement strand
TAAAAATTTAGTAAGTATTTATTTTATATGATTATAGAAATAATAAGAATAAGGTAAAGTGATGATATTATGAAACAAAATTTTTGGGAAAAGTTAAAAAAACCATTTTTCATATTAGCACCTATGGAAGATGTAACGGATATAGTTTTTAGAAAAGTTATTGCAAAAGCATCTCCTCCTGATGTGTATTTTACGGAGTTTACAAATAGTGCTAGTTATGTACACTCTGAAGGGATTGAATCATTAAGGGGTAGATTAAAGTTTGATGAAAGTGAAAAACCAATAGTTGCTCATATATGGGGGGATAACCCAGAACATTTTGAAAAAATGAGTATTGGTCTTAGGGAAATGGGATTTGATGGTATTGATATTAATATGGGTTGCCCTGCCCCAAATGTTTTTAAACACGGTAGAGGTGCAGGTCTTATTTTAAGACCAAATGTTGCAAGTGAATTAATTCAAGCAGCTAAAAAAGGTGGACTACCTGTTAGTGTAAAAACACGACTAGGCCATAGAAGAGTTGATGAATGGAAAGACTGGCTAGCACACTTATTAAAACAAGATATTGCTAATTTATCTATTCACTTGAGAACAAAAACTGAAATGAGTAAAAAACCTGCTCATTGGGAGTTGATGCCTGAAATATTGAAACTGCGAGATGAAATAGCTCCTAATACTTTAATAACAATGAATGGTGATATTAAAGATTATAAAATGGGAATGGAATTTTTTGATAAATATAAGGTAGATGGTATTATGATTGGTCGTGGGGTATTTCATAATCCGTTTGCATTTGATAAAGAAAACAAACAAAGAGATAGAAGTGAGTATTTAGATTTATTTAAATATCATTTAGATCAATATGATAAATATGTTTTAGAAGAACCTACATTGAGAAAACCCCTTCATAGATTCTTTAAAATTTATATTCGAGATATTGAAGGAGCAAGTAAGCTTCGTACAATGTTAATGAATACAAAAGAAACTAGTGAGATGAGAGAATTAATAGAAGCCTTTGAACAAGGTAAGCTAAATGATGATACTGATTAAAAATAATGCTGCCAAATAAGGTAGCATTATTTCATTTATATAAAGTATAAAAACCATCATGAATTTTAAAACTGTTTTTTATGATGATTTGTGGTATAATATATAATTATGGTGAGTTGAAATGAAGAAGAACTTAATTGTTGTATTAATATTTACATTTATCATGAATATATTAAATAACTTAGGCCATCCAGTAACCCCATCATTTGTTGGCTCATTAAATATACCAGACTATATGTTTGGAGTCTTTTTTGCGACAATGAGTCTTGGGATGATGTTATCTGCGCCGTTATGGGGAGCATTAAGTGATAATGGAAGTACTAAGAAGTATATTATTATTGGTGTATTAATTTATGCTGTTGCACAACTTGGATTCGGTTTAGTTCATAATAAATACTTAATGGTAGGCTTTAGATTTTTAGGTGGTGTAGGTGTAGGTGCACCAATGACTTTACTAATCTCTTTAGTAGTTGGCCATTCAGATAAAAATAGAGCTACAAGTCTATCAATTATGGCTGCTCTTTC
>DUVT01000296.1 GCA_012840905.1 Acholeplasmataceae bacterium | reverse complement strand
TTTACCCACAACAAGTTGACACTATCAATATGAAAATATTTCTTGACTTTAAATGCCTGTTTTGGTAATATATATAAGGCTTTAAAGAAAGACGTTGATATGCGAGGTTGCTGATACACACGGGTGCGTTGCCGACCTTGTGATTGGGGAATTCGCATGGAGTCTAAGCTACTAAACAATGTAAGCAAAAAGGAGGAAAACATGGCAAAGCATGCGTTAAGAATTAAATTACTTTCTTACGATCATAGATTGTTAGATCAATCTGCAAAAAGAATTGTTGAAGCTGCTAAGAAAACAGGTGCAGTTGTTTCTGGACCGATTCCGCTTCCAACAGAAAGAGAAGTTTTTACAATCATTCGTTCACCGCATAAATATAAAGATTCGCGTGAACAGTTTGAAAGAAGAACTCACAAGAGACTAATCGACATCATTGAAACAACTCCAAAAACTATGGATGCATTAATCCATTTGGAAATACCTGCTGGTGTCGAAATAATCCTTAAATAGATGAGTATAGGAGGTGAAACTCATGGCCAAAGGAATCTTAGGTAGAAAAATTGGGATGACTCAAGTATTTACAGAAGAAGGTGTATTAGTGCCGGTTACTGTAATTGAAGTTAGTCCGAACGTTGTATTACAAAAGAAGACAGTTGAAACAGATGGTTATGCAGCTGTACAGTTAGGTTATGGTGATAAACCAGAAAGACTTGCAAATAAACCAGAATTAGGGCATGTAACTAAAGCTAATGCCACACCTAAGCGCTTCGTCAAAGAAATCGCTGGGGAAGAAATGCAAATCTTTGAGGTTGGTCAAGAGGTTAAGGCAAATATATTTACTGAAGGTGAATTTGTAGACGTTACTGGAACATCAAAAGGTAAAGGGTTCCAAGGTGTAATTAAACGTCATAACTTCAGTAGAGGACCTATGGCTCATGGATCTGGATATCATAGAGGTACAGGTTCAATGGGTGACATCAATGCCGCAAGAATTAAAAAAGGTCATAAAATGCCTGGTAGAATGGGTGGAGAAACAGTAACAATTCAAAACCTACAAGTAGTTAAAATTGATTTAGAGAAAAATGTTATTTTAATAAAAGGTAATGTACCAGGACCAAAGAAATCATTTGTTGTGATTTCAAATGCAGTTAAAGCTAATACTCCTGCCATTAATGCAGAGGTATTATAAGAAAGGAGTAAAAGATGCCTAGTATTGTAGTTTTAAACCAATTAGGTGAAGAAGTTGGAAAGATCAATCTAAGTAAAGACGTATTTGGCGTTGAACCAAATATGCAAGCAGTATATGAAGTTGTAAAAGCGGAACGTGCTGCAATGCGTCAAGGAACACATAAAACTAAAACTCGTACTGAAGTAAGTGGTGGTGGAAGAAAACCTTGGCGTCAAAAGGGAACTGGACGCGCTCGTCATGGAAGTATTAGATCTCCTCAATGGCGCGGTGGTGGAGTGGTGTTTGGTCCAACACCAAGAAGTCATAGTATTAAAGTTAATAAGAAAGTTGTAAAATTAGCATTAAAATCATTATTATCAGATAGATTTAAGAATAAGAAAATCGTTGTTGTAGATAAGTTCGAGTTAGAAGATTTCAAAACTAAGAGCTTAGTTGCAGTATTAAATAACTTAAAAGCAGAAGGTAAAGTAGTAATTATTACTAATGAAGAAAACTTTAACCTGTCAACTGCTGGAAGAAATCTTCCAAATGTTTACGTGCAAACTAAACAACACTTAAGTGTTTATGATTTAACTAATGCTGATATGTATATTGCAACTAAAGATGCGATTAAGAAGTATGAGGAGGAATTGAAATAATGAAAACAGCTTATGATGTTATAATCCGCCCTCTAATAACTGAAAAAACAACTAGCCTTGTTGAAAAAGGTAAATACACTTTTGAAGTAAAACAAGGTGCAAACAAAATCGAAGTTAAAAAGGCTATTGAAGAATTATTTGATGTAAATGTTGTTAGTATAAATATTATCAACGTTAGAAAAAAAGCACGTCGTGTGGGAAGATATGATGGATTTACTCCAGCAGTCCGTAAAGCAATTGTTACTTTACAAGAAGGACAAACCCTAGATGTGTTTGAAGTCTAAGGAGGTTTCTTATGTCAATTAAGAAGTATAAACCAATTACAAATGCTCGTCGTAATATGACAGGTTTA
>DUVT01000295.1 GCA_012840905.1 Acholeplasmataceae bacterium | reverse complement strand
GGATTAGTTGAACAAAGATAATCATGATTATAATAACAATAAACATTAGTTTAAAGTTATTTGCAGTGTAACCATGATAAATTGCAAAATCCCCAATTCCACCTCCACCAAGTATACCCATTGCAGTTGAATAGGAAACTATACTTATACAAGCAGAAGTAAATCCTAAAGCAATTGAGGGAGCAGCCTCTTTAAGCATAAAATAATAAACTATTTGGAGTTTGCTTGCACCTATTACTCGTCCGCTATTAATAATATTTGGATTAACTTCTTTTAAAGCTTGTTCTGTAAATCTTGCAAAGAGTGCACAACCGATAATTGTTAATGGAACACTAGCAGCTAAAGTCCCAAATGCTCTACCAACAACAAACCTAGAAAAAGGAATTAAGATTATTGCAAGTAGGATAAATGGTATACTTCTTGTAACATTTACAATTGTACCTAATATTTTGTTTACATATTTATTTGGTGCTAGGCCATTTTCATCACTGATTGTAATAAATACACCAACAACCAAACCAACAATCATACCAATTGTTATTGAAATAACTAACATCACAACTGTTTCCAACAAGGATGAAAATATTTTATCAGCATTATCAATAAATAATTTAAGCATCGCTAACACCTAATTCTTTTCGATAATTAAAACTGCCTAATATTTCATCACTTGTTAGTTCTAGTTCATCAACAATTTTTCCATCATTTAACACAAATACATATTCACACAACTTCTTTACAGTTAATAAATCATGACTTACAAGAAGAATTGTAATTCCTAAATCATAATTTATTTTCTTTAAAAGTTTTATTATGACATTTGCAGTTTCTTGATCAAGTGCACTAGTTACCTCATCTAACAATAAAATTTTTGGTTTTGTAATAATTGCTCTTGCAATCGCGACTCTTTGCTTCATACCACCTGATAACTGAGATGGATAAGAATTTTCTTCTTCGCTCAAGTTTACAAATTCTAAAACTTTCCTTGCTTCTTGTTCTCTAACTTCTTTTTTTACTTTTGCTAACTTTAGAGGTAGTGCAATGTTTTGCAGGACAGTTAAATTGCTAAGTAGATTATAATCTTGAAAAACCATTCCAATATTTTTTTGGTAACTTCTCAATTGATTATTATCTAATTCAATAATATTTTCACCCTCAACAAAAACTTCTCCATTATCGGGTTTTATTAATCCTGCAAGTATGTTAAGGATTGTTGATTTCCCTGCACCACTAGGGCCAATGATACCATAAATTTTGCCTTTATTTATTTTAAAGTTTAGATTATTTAATACTTCTTTTCTACTGTTACTCGATATAAATTCTTTAGCTAAGTTTTTTATTTCTATCAAACTACCAACTCCAAACTACAAGAAAAGTTTTTATTTATATATAATAATTATAACGTTAAAATTTCATCTTTACATAATTTATGCTTGAATAATATCTGGAAAACGTACTCAATGCAAATCAAAACATTAAAAGCTAAATAAGTGGTAAAATACCTATCGAGGTGTAATTTAATGAAGAAAATAGAGTTAGGTATTACTTCTTTTGTAGAGTTAACTAACGACTCAAAAACCTATGAAGAACGAATTCATGATGCATTAGAAGAAATAAAATTAGCTGATGAATTAGGACTTGATTTCTTTGGAGTTGGTGAACATCATCGAAAAGACTATGCTGTCTCATCGCCTATTACTGTCCTTGCAGCTGCAGCAACTATTACTAAAAATATAAAACTTGGTTCGGCTGTAGTCGTTTTGTCATCAGAAGACCCAGTTAGTTTAATAGAACAATACCGTACCCTTGATATAATTAGTAAAGGTCGCGCAGAATTAATGGTAGGACGAGGATCTTTCCTGGAATCATTTCCGTTATTTGGATATGATTTAGAAGACTATAATGAACTGTTTGAAGAAAAGTTTGCTTTACTAAATATATTAAATAATCAAAATAATGTAACTTGGGAAGGTAAACATACTCAATCCTTACAAAACGTAACCCTTTATCCTCAAACCCAAAAACCTATTACAATTTCTGTTGGTGTTGGAGGAACAAGAAACTCAATAGTAAGAGCAGCCAAGTATGGTGTCCCATTAGTACTTGCAATTATAGGAGGAAATCCGCTCTACTTTAAATCTTTTGTAGAATTATATAAGAGATTATATGTGGAATATGGACATGATCCTAAAAATATGCACATAACTGCTAACTTCCACGGTTTTGTATCCGACAACCAAAAAGAACTCGATATGTTTCGAGATGAAAATATTAAACAAATGAATCAAATTGGTAGAGAACGTGGTTGGTTACCATACACAACTAAAACTTATGAACAAGCAATTAGTATGGAAGGACCACTTATTGTAGGAAGTAGTGAAGAGGTAGCAACAAAGTTAAACTATTTAATTAAAGAATTAGATTTAGATAGAGTACTTCTCCAAATGACTGTAGGGACTTTACCGCTTAATGTTACATTAAACTCAATTAAACGTTTCGCAAAAGAAGTTAGGCCATTAATAAACGAAAAAAAATAAAGCTAGTTTTCCAATATGGAAAGCTAGCTTTTAATTTGCATCACTAATTTCAGGATCTCTCTTTTTGTTTATATTTAAAATTAGAATTAACAGTAATCCTCCTATTAGGAAGAAAACACCACTTACATCAAATAATAATAGCGGTCTAATACTATAGAGCACTCCTCCGAACAATGGACCAATAACATTTCCTATTGAGATAAATGATTGTCTGATTCCTATAACTGTCCCAATTGATTCTTCATCTGCTTGACTTGAGATGAGGTTTTGTTCAAGAGGAAGATAAATTGCTTTAAGCATTACATAAATATTATATACTGTATAAATAGTAAATAAGAAACTATTTTTGTCTACTCTGAAAACATAAAAGACAATTAAAGCCGATAATACTTGAATTATTATAATAACTGTTAATTGTTTTTTAATCTTAGCTACAAGCGGAGCAATAAAAATTGAAGTAACAACAGAAACAAGTCCAGTAACAAATACAAAGTCCCCAAGAGATGTAGTAGATAAATTTAAATCTCTAAAGTATACATCAATATATTTACTTAAATTTGTGCTACCAATTGTAATCATTGAAAGGGAAATTAAAAAAATTATTAATCTAACATCTAAAGTTTTTATTTTTGCTAATGCGGAAAATGGATTCTTGCTTCTTTGTACTCTATTTTCTTTCTTATAATCTTTGATAAAAATAAAAACCAACAAACTAAAAATAACTAGTCCTACAAATTGAAATATAAATACATTTTCATAACTTGGAGTATTTATTAGTTGTTTATAAAATTCACTGTCACCTAATGATCCCCCAAGTTTATAACCTACTGATG
>DUVT01000294.1 GCA_012840905.1 Acholeplasmataceae bacterium | reverse complement strand
CTCATAACTAGGTATAACATCCAGATAGATTTCATCTACATATTTAAGGTTATTAAGTGATGCAATGTCTAAATAGGAGTTATTGTTTAAAAATAGAATATCGGGAAACTTTTTTAAGTTTATAATTTCAAAATCTAGATCTATTTTTGTAAGCATCTTAAAATTAATCCAGTCATAAATAATAATCTTTTCTTTTGAAAATATAATTAGCTTGTTTGTAAAGGCTATTTTATATTCAAGAGTTTTTTCATTAATCACATTAGATAAAACTAATTCTAAATTAGAAGCAAATTTATAAATTGCATCTTCACTTACTAAAGTAAGATAATCCTTATAATACTCTAAACCAATAATACTACTATTATCTTCTAAAGTTACAATATCTAAAATTTCAAATTCATTGCTTATTGATGTAATAAAAATACTACCATCTCTTTTACCCCCATTACCAAAGTCCCCTCCAGTTAAAACATCCTTCTTGCCTGCAACAATAAATTCATCTTCAAAAAATTCTAATTTATAAAAATAATCATTTAGTCTCCCACCAAATTCTTTTTGTCTTTCGATATTTAATTCACTATCAAATTCAATTATTACACCATCAACTTCTCTATCACTTGTCTTAATGCTTCCAACAAGATAAAATTTATTATTATATTTAATCTCTAGATTATAAAATTTAAAATCTAAAACTTCCTTTTGGAGTTTTATATCTCCATCGTTATAATAAACTATAACTTCTAATTTATTATTGTTATAACAAAATATATACAGATTAGTATCTATATTAAAAATAAAATACTGATCTTTTAGTTCTAAATTTCTTATCCATTCTGAGTTTTTTGTAGTTATAACTAGCTTTTCATTAGCTTCATGAACTAAATAATAGTCATCTTGATAAATGATATTTTCCTCTGTTTTACTAGTAATCACTTGATAATTCAAGTTAAAAAAGCTTAAAAAAAGAAACAATATTTTATACATACTTTCTTCTCCAAAAATTAAGTGGTAAAGTTATTCCTAAAATTAATCCTAAACTTGTAATTGAAAACACAATAATTAATGCTTTATTATCAAGCTCAGTTTCTGCAAAATCTTGATAATTAATATTTATATTACTGTTTAGGTCTTTTTGATTAGATGTTTTTAAAAATACATTTTCTTCTATATCTGCTAACTCTTGAGCTTTCTTACTTAACTTTTTTACAGTAAAATTAATAACTTTCTTTTCGTTATTTGTGCCTATTACTTCTAAAACATATTTACCTGAATCTAGAATTTCATAGTTTGAAGATATTTCTTTATCATTTAAATAACCTTTTCCATTGAATTTAATTACTAAACCTTCATCATATACCTCATCATTATATATATTAATATTTGGAAAAACATAAATTTCAATCGGTATTACTACTTCAATAGAACCTACTTGTACCTTATATAACTCTATGTAACTTCCAAAGGTATTTCTTTGGTTATTTGTTATTTTTACTTTTGGTTTTAACTCATTATTAATATAAACTAAATAATCTTTAACTTTACTTATTTGGGTTGCAAATTCATTTTTTTCTAATCTAATATTTGTAATATCACTAACCATTAACTCATTATTACTACTTAAATAGATAGATCTCATAACTCCCGCAAGACTCTCTAGATAAATTTGTTCTGGTATATAATTTAAAACTTCTCTATATTCAAAAATAGTTTGTAAATTACTATCAAATAGATAATAATTAGATAAATTTGTTTTTGTGTTTTCGCTTACTAAGCCATTAATCAAAATTTTGTTATTAAAAGTTAAAATTTCGTAATCAAAAATATTATTATAATTGGAAAAAGAAAAAGTCTTTTCTTTATTTAACTTTAACTTAAAGTCAAATAGTTTAACATAGAGTTTTTTGGCTTTCGAATCTAGATTTGTAAGAACTAAGTTTTCATCAACCATCCTTAATTTTTCTTGTCCTAGAGGACTCTCATCAGCGAAAGCAATCCAGTTATGAACTTCAAATTGTTCATCTACTTCAATAATACATTTGAAGTTTTTACTGTTATTAAAATTATTATAGTAAAATCCTTCACCTCTAAGACATGCAAGTAAATAAAACTTTCCGTCTATAAATACACTATTATATAGTGTGTCGTTATCATTATTTCCAACAGTAACTACTTCCACTTTTTGATTTGAAATACTTAGTTTTCCATAAAAGATATCATTACCTTCTAATGTATTTGCTTGAAAGTCCAAGTCTTTAGAATCACTCATACCAGTAAAATAAAGATAATTATTATAATAATAGATACTTTTTGGATAATCATTTAAACTTCCCATTATTTCTTTTGAAAAGATAACTTGATTATTGAAAGACATGAGATCTATAAAGACATTTTTTTCATGATTTATTGAGTCATATTCTCCTATTACTGCAATTCCAAGATCCGTAATTACACCATCAACTAGTTTTCCGTATCTTCCTTCTTTAAAGATTTTATCCCAGATAAGCTTATCATGTTTAAAGTAAGCTAAATAGCCATAATGTTTTTCACTTTGACTAGGATAAGGGTATTGCTTAGGGTCGATTGCACCAATAATAAAATACTCATCATTATTTAGATGAATTATTTTATTTACTTTTACATACTCATCAACTATATAAGTTTTGTTTTTTGAAAAACTAATGCCCTTTTTTAAATCTTCTAAACTTG
>DUVT01000293.1 GCA_012840905.1 Acholeplasmataceae bacterium | reverse complement strand
TAAAAAACATCCATTATTAAAAATGGATGTTTTTTTAAGCTATTGTATTTAGTAATTTAGAAATGTGAGATTTCATTCTACTCACTTTATTTTTGTGGAAAAGACCTTTAGCTAAAGCTTTATCTAATTTTTTATTAGCATCGTTAAAGTTTGCTTTCGCTTCTTCTAAGTTATTATTTTGTACAGCTGTTTCAAATTTCTTAATAGCTGTTTTGATTGATGATTTGAAAGCAGCGTTTTGTAGTCTTTTCTTTTCATTTGTTAAATTACGTTTAGCTTGTTGTTTAATGTTAGCCATTTTAATACCTCCAAATGATATACATTTTATTTTACCAAAAACTAAGGAAAAAATCAAGAAAAATATTGATAAAAAAAGATTTTGCTTTTCTTCTTATGAAATGTAAATTTTGGTTAAAAATATTGATGAGGTGATTTTAATGAATATAGAGAAATTTCAAGTTAGAACTGATTTGGCTTTTGAAGCGGTAGATCTTCAAGGTGCAAGTGAAGTTATCAACGAAGAAATTACAGAAGACAAATTAGTTATTAAAAGAACAATTATTCCAGAACATGTTGCAAATGAACTCGGTAGAAGAGCTGGCGTATATTATGCTCTAGATACACAAGCAATCAAAACACACGACCATGATGACCTGAAAAAATGTGAAGATGCCTTAACATATATTATCAAAGAAGTTATGAAAGTTGAAAATATAAATCCTAGCCATAAGGGACTAGTTGTTGGACTTGGGAATTCAAATGTTACACCTGACTCTTTAGGGCCTGCTGTTATTGATAATGTTATTGTTACAAGACATATGTTTATCTTAAATCCAGAAGAAGTATCTGAGGGTATAAGCGATGTTAGTGCTGTAGCACCAGGTGTTATGGGAAATACCGGAATTGAAACATATGATATTGTAGAAGCGATAATAAATAAAATAAAAATTGATTATGTAGTAGTAGTTGATGCTCTTGCAGCAAAAAGTGTTGCTAGGGTAAATAAAACTATTCAAGTAACAAATACGGGAATTTCTCCAGGTTCAGGGGTTGGCAACACAAGAAAAGAGTTAAGTAAACAAACTCTTGGAATTCCAGTTATTGCAATTGGTGTTCCAACAGTAGTAGATGCTGTGACAATTGCTAGTGATACGATAGATATGTTACTTAAATACTTTAATGAGAAATTAAATAAAAAAGATTCTCCTAGTGATAAGCTAGTAGTAGGTCCACAAAAACTAGATCATAACTTTATGGGAATGCCAAGTGAAGAACAAACTCGTCATTTGCTTGGAGAGTTTGGTTTATTGACTGAAGAAGAAAAGATCTCATTATTACAAGAAGTGCTTACACCAAATGGTTATAACTTAATGGTTACACCAAAAGAAGTAGATTTAGATATTCAAGATTTATCAGATTTAATAAGTTCTGCAATCGATAGAGCACTACATTCTATTGTTGATAATAATTACATAATAAGCTAATATTCATCATATAAATAAATATGAAACTTAAATTATTTATGATTATAGCTCTTGGTATTACTAGCTTTTGTTATAACATAATAAATAGTGATTTTCTAAAATTCATCCAAACTATAGATTATAGTTTATTGATATATTTACATATTGGTTATAAATCTAGTGATAGTTATTTTGGTATGATATTTGACTTACTTATTTCCCTTTTTTTTAATATTAATATAAGAGACATAAATAGTTTCTTTAAAATTTTTGGAGGATGAATGAAAAAGTTTGCCTATATATTTTTAGTTCTCTGCGCTTTGTTTATAGGAATGGAAATTGGAGTTTTATCTAATGATACGAAAACTAGGGAGTTGGATGAACGAATTGATGAGTTCGAAAGACAAATTACAGATCCAAATAATAACTATCAACCGGGGCAAGATAATCAAAAGGTTAACCCTAACATAACAAATAATTTTGCAAAAACTGGTGAGAAAGCTATTACAAGCTTTTTCGATTATACTCTTGGCATAATTGAATCACTAGTTAAGAAATAAAATCGCAAATTGCAATGCTTGCAGTTTGCGATTTTTTCTAGTATTTTCTCAGTTTAAATGATATAATTTTAGAAGGTGATTTAATGAATGTAATAGTAATAGGTGGCGGTGCATCAGGGGTTATGCATGCGCTATATTTAAAACACTTAAATAGTGATATTAATGTAACAATTTTAGAACAAAACGATCGAATCCTAAAAAAATTATTGAAAACTGGGAATGGTAGATGTAATATAAGTAACTCTCTAATGGAGGCAAAATTTTATAATAACGAAAAAGTTATTTCAAATTTGTATAATAAAGTAAAGCCAGAAGTTGTTATCAACTTTTTTAAGAGTTTAGGATTACTTTTAAAAAACGGTAATAGTACAAGACTGTATCCATGTAGTGAATCAGCAAATACTGTTGTTGATTTACTTAGAAATGAACTTGCAGCATCTATGGTTGATGTTAGATGTTCTGAAGAAGTTATTAAGATTAGAAAGAATAAACTATTTGAAGTAACTACAAATAGAAATAAATATATTGCTGATTATGTTGTTGTAGCTGCAGGAAGTATTGCACAAGAGAAAACAAATATTTATGAAATTTTAAAAGAATTAAATCATAGTATTACTGATATAAAACCTGGATTAGTTGCCTTAAAAGTGAAACAAAACCTACAGTCAATTAGAGGAATTAGAGTAAAGTGTAATGCAAAAGTTATAAATGATAATAAGGTCATTTATGAAGAAGTTGGTGAAGTACTCTTTAAAGAAAATGGATTATCTGGAGTAGTGATTTTAAATTTATCTAGATATGTAAAACCGGGTTATGAAATTAGTCTAGATTTATTTTTTGATTATCCTGATATTAATAATTATATTTCAAGTTTTTTATATGATAAAGATATTGAAGATATCTTAAGAGGTTTACTTCCCAAAATGCTTGCAAACTATATTTATACAAAAGCTAATGGAAATCTAGGAAAGATATTTGAGTTAATACATGACCTTCGTTTTAAAGTAGTAAGTGACTACGGGTTTAATCAAGGACAAATTGTGCTTGGTGGAGTTAGAGTTGATGAAATAAATGAAGACTTTTCTTCTAAAGTAATTGACGGATTATACTTGGTTGGTGAGGTTTTAGATATTGATGGTGCAAGCGGTGGATATAATTTACATTTTGCTTGGTCAAGTGGCATAATGAGTGCGATAAGCATTTTTGAAAAATCTTTGTAATAGTTTACTAAAAGTGAAAATTATAGTATAATAAATATTAGAAAGCGAAGATAAGGTGTGTAATATGAATTTACCAAATAAGTTAACAGTTGGAAGAATGTTTGCAATACCTTTAATAATTATTCTTTCTCTAATTACAAAATTAGATGAAATTGTAATCACCAGTGCAAACAACTATATTATATCTTTACAAGATTATTTAATTTTAGGAGTATTTTTAATTGCAGCATTTACTGACTTTTTAGATGGGTATCTCGCAAGAAAACATAATTTAATTACTAATTTCGGTAAGTTTATGGACCCCCTTGCAGATAAATTATTAGTCTTAGCTGCAATGATTGTATTACTAGAAAAGGGAAGATTTGTTGCATTTAATTTTAATTTAGGATTTGTTATTACAATTATCCTTGCAAGAGAATTTATGGTTACAGGAATGAGATTGCTTGCTGTTGATAATAATGTAGTTATCGCTGCAAGTAAACTTGGGAAATTAAAAACAATCTCTCAAATGCTTATGATTGTAGTCTTAATTTTAAATGCTTTTCCAATTACATTTTTAGGAAGTTTTGCAAGAGACCTTACAATCTTAATTGTGATTACAATTGCAGGCTTACTAACATTAATAAGTGGAATAGATTATTTTGAAAAAAACAAAGAGCTGATTACAAAGAGTAAATAAGGAGTAAAAGAATGGCAGAACAAAAAGAAAAAGTCAAAGCATTAGAAGATGCCTTTAAACAAATAGAAAAACAATTTGGAAAAGGTTCTGTAATGAAACTAGGGGATAAAGCAGTTGGTGATATTGAAGTAATCCCTTCAGGTTCAATATCTCTTGATATGGCATTAGGAGTTGGGGGCTATCCAAGAGGAAGAATTATTGAAATCTATGGTCCTGAAAGTAGTGGTAAAACCACATTCGCATTACATGCAATTGCTGAAGCGCAAAAATTGGGAGGCTATGCAGCATTTATTGATGCCGAGCATGCGCTAGATCCTAACTACGCGAAAAACTTAGGAGTAGATGTTAATAACTTAATCTTATCCCAACCAGATACAGGTGAACAAGCATTGGAGATTGCAGAACACTTAATCCGTAGTGGTGCGATTGATATTATTGTTATTGACTCAGTTGCAGCCTTAGTTCCAAAAGTGGAAATTGATGGCGATATGGGTGATGCTCATATCGGTATGCAAGCAAGATTAATGAGTCAAGCAATGCGTAAACTTAGTGGAGCAATTTCCAAGAGTAATACAATTGCAATCTTTATTAACCAAATAAGAGAAAAAGTTGGTGTCTTATTTGGCTCTCCTGAGACAACTTCAGGTGGTAGAGCATTGAAGTTCTATGCAACAATCCGTCTTGATATTCGTCGTGTTGATGCTATAAAACAAGGTACAGATATTATTGGTAACTTAACAAGAGTTAGAGTTGTAAAAAATAAAGTTGCGCCACCATTTAAAGTTTGTGAAGTTGATTTAATCTATGGAAAAGGTATTTCATATGAAGGAGAAGTACTTGACTTAGCAGTAGAATTAGATATTGTTAAGAAGAGTGGATCTTGGTTCTCATATGAAGAAGAAAAATTAGGACAAGGAAGAGAAAACGTTAAGGAATACTTACGAAATAATCCAAATTTATTAAAAGAATTAGATTCTAAAGTTAGAGATGCATTTAAAGAAAAAGCTAAGGTTATAAATCCTTAGTTTTTTTATTCAAAGATTTATTCGCTAAAATGCTGCAAAAATTTCGTTTCTGTGAGAAGTTTAAATTTATTTTTACTGGATAAAATACTAAATATTGTCTATTGACTTTGTTATATTTTATTTGACTATAAAATGGTAATAATGTATAATATATGAGTAGACAATTATTGAAATACAGAAAATATGTATATATTTTGGAGGTAATATTTTAGTGCAAGTATTAGAAGTATTAATTCTAAATGCTTGGCAAGTTCTTGGATATATTATTGCTTCCATATTGCTACTAGTTTTAGGTGTTGGCTTAGGCTATTATATTTTTTATACTCAATATAAAAAAGCAGGTAAAACTGCTGAGAAATTAATAGAAGATGCCAACAAGGCTGTTGAAGAAAATCGTAAAAAGGTTTTAATTGAAACTAAACAAGAAGTTTTTAAATTAAAACAGGAAAATGAAAAAGAGATTCGAAATTTAAAAAACGAAGTTGAGCGCGAAATAAGAGAAAAGCGCAAAACTCTTGCTGATTTAGAAAATAAATTAGCGCAACGAGAGGAGCGAATCGATAATCGATCTATAAACTTAGATAGAAGAGAAGAATCTTTAAATCAAAAAGAAGAAAGAATCGAACAAATCAAAGCAGAACTAGAGAAACAATCTAGCAAATTGGATGAATTAATTTTAGAACAAAACCAAAAACTCTTAGAAGTTTCTGGTTTATCTGTAGAAGAAGCCAAGCAAATTATTTTAGAACGTGTTGAGGAGGATATGGCCTTAGAAGTTGCTGCGATTATTAAAGAAGCTGAAGAAAAGGCTAAGTTGGAAGTTAACCGTAAATCGCAATGTCTACTTGCGAACGCAATCCAACAATACGCAGCAGATGCAGTGATGGAGAAGACAGTTTCTGTAGTTCCATTACCAAATGATGAAATGAAAGGCCGTATAATAGGACGTGAGGGGAGAAACATTCGTGCAATCGAGGCTTCTACTGGTGTTGACATAATTATAGATGATACCCCAGAAGCGGTTGTATTATCATGTTTTGATCCTATTAGAAGAGAAATTGCCAGAAGAACTATGGAAACATTAGTTGCTGATGGTAGAATTCAACCTTCAAGAATTGAAGAGTTGGTTGAAAAATTTAAGAAAGAATTAGACACAGAAATTAGAGAAGCTGGTGAAAAAGCTGTCTTCGAAGTTGGAGTCGGTAGAGTTCACCCTGAGTTAATTAAATTAATTGGTAGACTTAAATTTAGAACAAGTTATGGTCAAAATGCATTATCACACTCTATTGAAGTTGCATTTTTAGCTGGTAAGCTTGCAGCAGAAATCGGGTTAAGTGAAGTTAAAGCTAAAAGAGCAGGTTTACTTCATGATATAGGTAAAGCAGTAGACCATGAAATGGAAGGTAGTCATGTAGAGATAGGTATTGAACTTGCACAAAGGTTCAAAGAAGGCCCTGAAGTAATTGATGCAATTGCTTCACATCATGGTGATCATGAAGCTAAATTTATTATATCTCAATTAGTTGCTGCAGCCGATACATTAAGTGCAGCAAGACCGGGGGCAAGAAGCGAATCACTTGAAAACTATATTAAACGTCTAACTAAACTTGAAGAAATTTGTAATGAATTTAAAGGTGTTGAAAAATCATACGCACTACAAGCTGGTAGAGAAGTTAGAATTATAGTTAAACCAGATGAAATTGGTGATTTAGAAGCGCACAAGTTAGCGCGTGATATTAGACAAAAAATTGAAGACAATGTAAACTATCCTGGAACAATCAAAGTAACGGTTATTCGTGAAACAAGAGTCCATGAAGTTGCAAAATAGAAAACAAAAAGGATTAAACTTATTTAAAGTTTAATCCTTTATTTTTATTATTTATGGCTGAATTGTATATCTATAAGCTTTAGTTTGGTTGAAGCCAGCTTCGTTTTGAACAGAAACTAATAATGTTACATCAGTAGCTTCAGTTGGTAATTTAACAACTTTACCACTGTTATCTACTATATCTTGATGACTAGAAATCATTGTGATTTGATAATCACCAAAGAATTTTTGAATTAAGTATTCAGCTTCTACCATTTTTAAAAATTGGTCAACCATACCATTTGTTCTCATTGTTTGAGGACAATCTTTACCACTGAAGAAGTGATGGAATTTAACTCTATCTAAGTTTAGATCAAACATTAATAATAATTCCGCAACCTTCTTAGCAGTGTATTGCCATGTTAGGTATAAGTCACTACCTTCGTTAACCATTGTTTCGATACCAATACTATTTCTATTTCCACCATGGTTAGAGATTAATTTATAAGTAGCGTTATAATAAGTTTTATTCATCCACCAATTGCCGTTTTCTCCAATTTCAAGAGTTACACCATAATCATTAATTTGACTAGTTTTTAGGATTTCTCCATTAGATCCTCTTGGAGCAGCAATTAAAGTTTTTTCTCCGTTAAGTGTATAGTAACCAGTTGCATCAATTGCAACAATTGGTTTAACTTTTGATTTTGCTTTAACACCTGTATCTTCAAGTTCAAATTCTCTTGAGCCATCACCAGCATGGTATGATATCTCATCTAATGGAAGTTGTCTATAAACTCCATCATTTCCGATTGAATAATGCCATGAAGTACCGCCACCACCGTTATTTACATAGTTTGCATGCATTTGTGCATCTGCACTTCTAGCAGTAGATGCTGTGTCATGAACTGTAATATATTCAGTAGATGGTTGTTTTGTTCCTGGGCGGTTATCCATAGTTATTGGAATAATTCTTTCATACTCT
>DUVT01000292.1 GCA_012840905.1 Acholeplasmataceae bacterium | reverse complement strand
AACACTAAGTCTGGGCCTTCTATTTTTCTTCCGATTAATAATATTATCTAGGTCTAGGTCCAAATCCAGGACCAGGTACTGGACCCATTCCAGGTCCGCCAACTCCACAACCAGGACCGCATGCACCGAAACCAGATCCTACGATTCCTGGAACATTACAGCAGTTTTCTACACTGCAAGTATTAAACTCACAGCAGCTAGGACGTACACAACAAGTATGACGTAAAATATGATGATTATGAATTCTTGTAATGTTTTCAATTATATGTGGTTGTTCAGTAACGAAAACACGATTTACGTCAAAAAATCTTCTATGGATGATTGGTGGATTCACTTGTACTGGACCTGCAAAATTAGGAACAAAATTCATTATTTTCCCTCCTTCAACCATATTATACGAATTTTCATCTAAATGGAATGTGCTAAAGTTTAGATATAACAAATTATGAGTATTTTTGATTTGACTTTATTGTATAATTAGTGTATTATTGAGAAAAAAAGGAGAAATGAAACATGTATTATACGCCTATAGTTATTGAAAAAACATCTTATGGAGAACGTTCATATGATATTTATTCAAGACTATTAAAAGATAGAATTATCATGTTAAGCGGCGAAATTAATGATGCACTTGCAAATAGTATTGTTGCACAACTATTATTTTTAGCTGCTGAAGATAGCGAAAAAGATATTTACATTTATATTAACTCCCCTGGTGGATCAGTAACTGCAGGGATGGCTATCTATGATACTATGAATCTTGTAGCTCCAGATATTTGTACAATTTGTACAGGACTAGCAGCTTCAATGGCATCATTCATTTTAGCTAGTGGTACAAAAGGAAAACGTTACGCTCTACCTAATAGTGAAGTATTAATCCATCAACCATTAGGCGGTGCTCATGGTCAAGCTACAGAAATTCAAATTGCTGCAAAACATATCTTAAGAATTAAAGAAAGAATGAATCGAATTTTAGCTGAAAAAACAGGTAAATCCGTTGAACAAATCAACATCGATACTGAAAGAGATTATTATATGTTTGCAGAAGAAGCTTTAGAATATGGTCTTATTGATGCTATTATGGAAAAGAAAACTGATATCGAAAAAGACAAGAAATAATTAAAGTATGAAGCCAAGTTTTATATTAACTTGGCTTTTTCATTTTATTATTTATTTTTTTAAAAAGTATATAACCAAACAATACTATAAAAAGGTACATCAATTAATCGATGTACCTTATATTTATATATATTAATCTTTACTAATAAATGCACGCCTTACTTTATCAAAAAACTTTGTATCCATCTTTTCAATAAACTTTACTGTAGTATCAGATAGTTTTGCATTAACTTCAGTTAAGTGGTTAAAAGCTAAAAACTTGCCATCAACGCTTATAAAGATGTTTTCATTTTCTTCGAATTTTAAGGCGATTTTTGATTTTTCGCTCAATACTAATGGTGATGATAAATTTCGAATAACTCGATTATTTATCGGAGCAAACTCAGTTAATTGAATAGCTTTTATGTGAGGATCAATTATACTTCCCCCAAGCGATTTATTATATGCAGTACTTCCTGTTGGAGGAGAAATTAATAAACCAGTTCCTCTAAAAGTTTCAAAATGTTTTTCATTAATGTATACATCAATAATTTGTGTATGAATTGGATTGGTAATTGCAATATCGTTAACTGCATAACCACTTAATTCATAATCTTTACTTTTAAGTGTATATTCTAATAAGTTATATGAATTAACGCGATATTCATCTTTTTTTATCATTGAGATAACTTTGTCTAATTCATCAATTTTAAAATCAGTAAAAAAACCTAGTCTACCTGTATTAATCCCCACAAACTTAACAGTATCTAAATAATTTTTATACTTATGAATTGCCCCAAGCATTGTCCCATCCCCACCAAAAGAAAACACTATGTCTGGTGCTACATCATCTCTTTCAAAAGGGATATTCACATCTTTTACATTACCAAATAGTGCATACTTCATTTGCTTCACCACTTCTTAATACTACTTAGAAACATATCCATACCATCGAATTCATACTCATCACCACGAACCCGATCAACATTTATTTCTTCAACTGCTATTTGAATTTTTGACATTTCCTCATCTAGTTTAGTTGTCACTTCTGCAACACGTAATAATCTTTCTTGAATTTCTTCTGGAATTTGTCTATAATATTTGTATTTGAGCGAATGTTCAATAGATGCCCATAAATGCATCGCATGAGTTCTTATTTGAAACTCAATATTAATAGGAATTTGTCCTTCCAATGTTTCAACATTATACTTTGCAATTAAATGCAAAGACCTATAACCACTAGGTTTAGGATTTTTGATGTAGTCTTTGACCATAAAAATGTCAACGTCTTTTCTAGTTTTGAGTAATTCATATACCTTGTAAACATCTTGAATATACTTACAAGTTATTCTTACTCCAGCTATATCATAAATTTCTTCTTTAATTTTACTAAAATCGATATTTAATCTTTGAGCCTTTTCCAAAATACTTTGGACAGATTTTACTCTTCCTGATACAATTTCAATTGGACTACTTGCATTTTTCAATATGAAATCTTTACGCATTGATTCAAGTTTGATAATAAAACCACCAACTGCAAGTTCATAAGGAAGTAAAAAGCTTTTCCAGTAATTACTTTCATTAATCATATTTTTTGTGCCCTTCTCACTTTTTATTTTTACAATATTATTTTACCATAAAATACTTGTTTTTTTAAGGTATTTATTGAAATATTATCCCAAAAATAAAAATATACTGAATACTTGCTTTTTTT
>DUVT01000291.1 GCA_012840905.1 Acholeplasmataceae bacterium | reverse complement strand
TTATGAAAATAATAAATTATGGGCCACTTATGTCGCTCATGATTAAATTACAATCTTTTCAATATATTCATAATCTAAATCAAAGATCTTAACTTGCTCTTTTAATAGATTAGCAGCAAGTGTAGACTTCAAGTAAACTTTACCTTTTCGAGGATTAGGATTTAATAAATTTTGTTTTTTTAATAAACGTTCTAATTCAATGCTTGTTGGTTCACCTGAAGAAATGATCTTTGCTTTATTAAAGACTTTTTTAATATGTTTCTTATATAGGTCAAAGTGAGTACATCCTAAAATTACAGTATCAATATCTTTATCTTGATAATCCTTTAAGTGATTTGCAACTAACTCTTTTGCAACCTCATTATCAATATCACCATTTTCAATTGCAGTTACAAATTCACTACATTTAATTGGAAATACTTCTTTATTTGCATTTAGTAAAAGTTCTTGATACATTCCAGATTCAATTGTTACATTAGTTGCAAGGATTGCAACCTTTTTAGAGTTTTTAATAGCTGCATTGGCAGTTGGATTAATTACTCCTAAAACAATTTCTTCTAAATCATTTAAAAACTTTGAATGAGCAGTTGCAGTATTACAAGCAATAACTATTGCTTTACAACCACGATTAAATAAATAACTACTTACTCTTGCAACTAAATCTCGTATTTCTTCTGGAGATTTTGTACCATAGGGACAATGAAGCGTATCAGCAACATAAATAAAGTCTTCGTTTGGCAAGCGTTCTACCAATTTCTTTAATACATTTATGCCACCAATTCCAGAATCCATTACACCGATTGGTTTATTATTCATAGTTTATCACCAATTCCCTTTCAATTAGCTTTAAGAAAATACTTGTAATTAATAAATCGGCACTTCCTCCAAAGCTAATATTATTTTCTATACATTCATCTGTTACTTTCTTTATTAACTCTAAATCATATTCATTTATGCTACCAACTAACTCTTTAAAATAATAATACTTTTCTAAAGTTTTAGCCCGCTTTAAGAGTACAGTATCATCAACATTTTTTATTAAATATATTAGTGCCATTGTTAGGTCTTCGTTATTTAAACTACTTAACCTCTTCTTTACATCCCTTACACTAATTAGTCCCTTATGAACTTCTCCTCTTGCACCACTGATACCATATTTAATAAATGCTTCTTTACCGAAAGTATTTAATTCGTTATCAAATTCTATAATTAAGTCTTTGCCAATATCTTTTACTAAATTAAATAAATCAGTGCGCTTATTTTTAATTGCATACCCTAAGCTAACTAAAGTAATACCAAGAATAAAGATTAAGCCTTTATATGTATTAATGTTGTTAGTTGCTTTATACATTTTTCTTTCTGTATCTAGTCCAAGCATTCTAGCTTTTCTAAAACCAGCTAGTAATTCATTATCAAAGCCTAAAAAGAACATCTTTACTAAATCAAAATGTATTGCATCTTTGGACTTCATAAGTAGATGAAAATCCATATCAGGATGTGAACCACTCGTTTTACTTGTAACTAAGCCAAACTTAGGATCTAAATTTGCTTCCATTGTGATCGCATCATCAACAGATTTTGAAACGATATTTTCTAAGTAATTACGAACTAAACTTTCTATTTTTTCTTTAACTTCTATTTCACTATGTTTTCTACTTCGAATACATTTATGAGCAATATCATCACATATAATACATTTTCTAAACTCTTTTCCTAAATCAAGTCTTGAAATACTACCAGTTTTAGAATAAACATCTAAATCCACTATTCTTCCAAGTGGATGATACTCTTCTATATTTATTAATATCTCTTTTAT
>DUVT01000290.1 GCA_012840905.1 Acholeplasmataceae bacterium | reverse complement strand
AGAACTTAGTGATCTTATCATTTTCGATTGTTACAGAAACAGTTGTTACTTGTTGTGCTCCATTTGTATGAGTTTCCCATCTAAAAGCAGTGTAAACTCCGTCTGCAGCATAGGTTCTTTCACCACATGCAACTAGTAAAATTGCAGATACAGCTACAATAAACACTAATAAAATTCTTTTTAACATTAGCCTTTTTTCCTCCTTGTTATTTGATTAAGACATGTTAATTATATCATAAATTCTTACTATAAACAACGAAATCCTAGAAAATCAACAATGTAAATGTTTACTAGATTTTCAGGATTTATGAGTTATTTTCAGCAAGTTTACGATCATACTCCTCTAGATATGCTTTAATTTTATCACGCATATCTTGTTTGCCTGGCTTGCAACGAGTTAATTCCGCACCTTCAAATACGATACCATTTGCAAAGCCTTCACAACCAGGGTACCCGCATGCACCACAGTTGTAACCCGGTAACATTTCGCGCACAGATTCTACTCGATCATCAATCTCCACCGCAAATGCGATTGATGCAAGCGAAATCAATAAGCCGAAAACAGCGCCAGTTGCTGCTAAAACAATAGCAGGTAATAATAAACTATCAAACACACTTAAAATCATATGTTCAACGCTCCAAATCTTGAGAATATCATCGCAAGAATCCCCGCAGTAATTAAAGCAATAGGTACTCCTTTAAATGCTTTAGGAACATCAGCTTTTGCAATTCTTATTCTTATAGTTGAGAATAAGTAAATTACAAGTAAGAAACCTAAGCTTGATGCAAATGCAAAGACTAATGCTTGGATATATGTATATTTTGGATTTGCAACCATATTTGCAAGACCTAGCACAGCACAGTTTGTTGTAATTAATGGTAAGTAAATTCCAAGAACTTTATATAGTCCAGGAGATACTTTCTTAATAAACATTTCAATAATTTGAACTAAACCTGCGATAACTAGGATGAAAATAATAGTTTGCATGTAAACCATATTAAATGGTTTTAAAACATATGTATATAAGAGCCATGCAACAGAACTTGATAAAGTAATAACAAATACTACTGCAGCACCCATACCGACAGCTGATTCTCGCTTCTCAGATACACCAAGTAATGGGCAAATACCAAGGAAGCGATAAAGCACTACGTTTTCAATTAAGATAGCGGAAATTGCTAACGAGATAATATCCATTATTACTTCACCTCTTTCCTTTTACTATTGATTAAGGTTGCAGTTCCAATTAATAAACCTAAAATAATGAATGCTGATGGAGGATTAACAAAGAAATCAGTGAAGAATTTACCTTCAGCAATCTTTAATTGTAATTCACCCCAAATTGTGATTGTTCCAGTTCCTAAGAATTCTCTAATTAGTGAGATAACAATTAATACTCCTGTATAACCTACAGACATACCAACTGCATCTAATAGTGAATCAACTACATTATTTTTAGATGCAAATGCTTCTGCTCTACCTAGAATAATACAGTTAACAACAATTAGAGAAATCCAAATTCCTAGACTGCTGTATAATGCTGGAACAAAAGCTTCCATTAACATTTCTACTAATGTAACTAATGTCGCAACTACAACAATATATACTGGAATTCTAATTTCATCAGGAACTATTTTTCTAATTAAGGAAATGATTACGTTAGATAAAATTAATACAAACGTAAATCCAAGTCCTAATCCAATTGCGTTTTCTACTTTATTTGTAACAGCTAAAACTGAACATAAACCTAATAGGGATACTAATACTGGGTTTTCAGCCCACATACCTTTTAATAAGTTTTGTTTTTTAGTCATTAGTTATCCCTCCAAGTTCACTTTGTATTGTTTTGAAGTGTTCTGCAGCTGCATTAATACCCTCAATAACAGCATTAGAACTAAATGTAGCACCAGAGCTGATAACTGGTTTATAACTATTTACGCTTGAATCAGCAACACCAAAATCATGATCTTCAATAGCATCACCAATTCCAGCAGTTTCACGATGTTCAAGTACAACTGTTTTACCAAATGTTCCATCTTCTTTAATTTCTACATAAGCAAGAACTTCACTTTGGAATCCTCTTGCTTGAGTTTTGTAAATCACAGATGTTAATTTACCATCTTCACCAAAAGTATAGAAAATATCTGTAATAGTTGGGTTAACATCTGGATACTCTTCAATCATACTTGGACTATAATCTGCATACTCATAATGTTCTCTTAAAGCTGCAGCTGCTGCTTCTTTAGCTCTATTTTCAATAACTGGTGCAGTGAAACTATTAACTAAACCAAGTAAGAAACCTGATATTAGTCCTAAGGCTAATAAGAACAACGAATATTTAAGTACTTTTTTATTCATTTAAAGCCTCCAAATGTTTTAAATAATCTAAAGCAATTTGAGCTGCTCTTAAGATTGATCTTGAAGTAACTGTTGCACCAGAAACAAGTTCTACTTCATCTAAGTCATCTTGATTTTCAATTACTTGACTTGGGATTACATCTTTTGGATGTCCATCTGCTGCATCCCAATTATTATATTCACTATCATAAGATTCATTATAAACCACTGTATATTCTACAATCTTAAATTCACCATCAAATTTAATCGTACTTGTAATTGCTGGATTATTTCCATATGCTTTTGTTTTAATTACAAGTGTGTCTTCAGTTGCACTTTCGATGTAATCAGTAAACTTGTTAGCTTCTACTACTGCTTCTACATCAGTTTTGATAGTTTCATCAATTGTAGATGTGATTTCACCATCTAAGTTAACATTAACAACAAATTTACCATCTGCATTTCTGAAGATATATACAAAATCTAATGTTTCAAAATCTTGTGTTTTACTAACAAGAGTTAACTCTTCAATTGATTCTAAGTAATCAACATAGCCATTTGCAACTCCAACTGCTCTAATAATAGCATTTGATGTTACAGTTGCTCCTGCAATTACATTAACTGAATCTAAATCATCTTGGTTAGCAATAATTTCAGCTGGTAATACATCTCTTGGATGACCATTTGCTTCTTGCCATTCACCCATATGATAAGTTTCGTTATATTCAACACTGAAGTCAGTAATTATAAAGTCATTATCATAGCTGATTGTACTTGTAATATTTCCACCAAATCCACGAGTGTTTACAACTACAACTAATGAATCAACAGTTTCGCTAGCACTAATTACAAAATTATTAATTTTGTTTGAAGAAATTATTTCTTCTATTAATGATTTTGCATCATCATTGTCATAATCGCTATTGCTGATTTCTAAGATATTATGTGATTGATCTGTTGTAACTACAAATTCAGCTTCACCATCATTAATATGATATAAGAAATTAAATGTAGTATAGTCTTGTTCGTTTGATAAATATTCAAATTCATATGCAGGTGCTTCAACCTTTTCAGGAATACTGCTTACAACTGGGAAACTTGCAATACCTAGAAGTAATAAACCAACTAAAGAGTATTGTAATACAACTTTACGTTTATTAGGTTCAACGCGTAATTTTGTTGCAAATCTTTCAATTATAGCAGTTAGCATATTCATTGTAAGAATTGAAATAGCCACACCTTCAGGAATTCTTGATGCAAATCTAAATACTACAGTTATTACACCAAGACCTAATGCATAGATAACTTTACCGTTTGGATTTCTTGGGCTTGTAACAGGTTCAGTTGCCATGAATACAGCACCAAACATTAAAGCACCGTTGAAGATACCAAATAATGCATAATCTAATGTGCCTGCATAGCCATTAAATGCACCGATAATATAAGTTAATACAAATACTGTACCAATATAAATTACTGGAATACGCCAGTTAATAACTTTTCTAACTAATAAGTATATTAATGCTACTAAACATAATAATGCGCTTGTTTCAGCTACAGCACCTGGTGTAAATCCTAAGAACATGTTTAGTAAGCCATATTCTTCGATTAATTGAGAAACACCTGTAAATGGATCTGAATTAAATACACCCATTGGTGTAGCTCCACTAACAATAGTTGCTGCTTCTGTTGGGTTTAAATAACCTGCTGAGCCAAATGGTGTTGTTCCACTCATTAAGCCTGAATAAGAGTAGGTTGTTAAAAATAAGAAACCAACTAAAGCAGGATTAAAGATGTTATGACCAAATCCACCAAATAATAGTTTTGCAATTACTGTTGCAAAGATTGTTCCGATTAATAACACCCATAGTGGTGTAGAAACAGAAACAATCATACCTAGTAATAAACCAGGGATTGGTGCATAAGTTGTTCTTAATCTATCATTGATAGGTTTATTTGTGACAATAAATTTATACCATAAAAATTCTAGTATAAATGAAAATGCTCCACCTGCTAGAGGTAAAATCAGAGGATAAATCATTCCCCAAAAATTTGTATTATTATCAATAAAAGGAAGTAATCCGTTTTTTACCCAGCCAAATATAATTAATGGTGCAAGTGCGATCATGAAATCAAGCATAAAGCCAGATGTATTTTCTCTTGTTAAGTCAGCTTTACGTAAAAAGGGCGCTTTTCCTAAACTAAATCTTTTTCCGTTCATTTTATTTCACCATTACCTTTTGTTTTGCTTTAGTAACTGCATCAGTTAATTCAATTCTAGAAGGACAAATGTAAGAACATAGGCCACATTCCATACATAGGTCAGGTCTTAGAGTTCTTAATTCATTAACACTGTCATTTTCAAGTGTTTCCTTAATAACAATTGGTGATAAAAATACAGGACATACCTCAGAACACTTTCCACAACCCATACATTCTGGATTAACTTCACGTACTTCTTTTGGCATTACAATGACACTTGATAATGCACGATGTACAACTAATGAATCGAACATAATGCTCTTACCAGTCATTGGTCCACCAGCGATAAAGTATGCATCACCAAGATTTGGTGCATAACCACCAATTTTATCTAATATATCATTTATAGCAGTTCCAACTTTAACGTATACATTACAAGGTGTTTTAACACCTTCACCAGTAATAGTTACCATTTTCTCAACTAAAGGTTGATTTCTTTCAATAGCAGCAGCTAATGCAGCAGCAGTTCCCGCATTATTAACTACAGCTCCTGCTTCACTTGGAAGGGTACGATAATTTTTGTTTGTAACCCTTTGAACTATATATTTTTCCCAACCAGCTGGATATTCATCTTTAACAGTGAATACGCTGATGTTAGGTTCATTGTTTATAGATAGGTTCATTTTTTCGATTAATTCTTTTTTATCTTTTTTAATCGCAATAACCCCGCGTTTTGCATCGACAGCTTTCATGATATATTTTAAGCCTCGAAGCACTTCATCAAAGCGATCTTGTAATAATTTATAGTCGATTGTGATATAAGGTTCACATTCAACTGCATTGATTATAACAACATCAATTGGATCACTTACTTTATATTTTACATATGCAGGGAATCCGCTACCCCCTAATCCTACAATCCCATTTTCTTTAGCCTTTTCGATGATCTCTTCTTTTGTTATTGAAGATACATCAACTTCTTTAATAGTATCAACTTTAGTTTCTTTAAAATCGTTCTTGATCTGAATTGTTGGCACCATCTTACCGCTTGAATGCCACATCTTCTTATCTATAGAAACAATTTCACCACTAATTGAGGCGTGTATAGGAAGTGGAAATCTACTTTTTTTGTGAGCAATTATTTGTCCGACTTTAACTTGCTCACCCACTTGTACAACCGCTTCGCAAGGAGTGTTTTGATCAACTAAAGGTATGTAAACATACTCAGGATCTAGAAATTCTACCATTGGATTGGCAAGAGACATTTCTTTATGACCCTTATGCTCAGAAATGTGAGTACCTAAGCTCTTAATAAAAAACACTATATACCTCCTTTTGTTTATTTTCTAGCAAACCATAATAATTATATCATATTTATAAATAATTGTGAATAGAGAAAAACATTTTTATAATGCTTTTTGGTTGCATTT
>DUVT01000027.1 GCA_012840905.1 Acholeplasmataceae bacterium | reverse complement strand
GAACAAAGAATCTTGTATAATCGGTTGATTCCTTGCGGATAACTGTACCAAAGAAGTATAAGAAGCCTCTTAAGTAAAATACCGCTCCAACAACCCATCTTAGTAAGTCTTTGTTATAGTCATCTTTTGCACCTTCTAAAACTAATAACACACCAGCAATAACATTAATAATTACTTCACCAGTAAGAATTAACTTCATCATATTATCTTTAGTAGTTTTTACTAAAGGTATTACTCTATATAAACCAAAAATAATTAGTGCTAGACCAATAATATATAAAAATACTTGTGGGTCAACAACTAAATAAATACCAACTGCAAGCAAAATTGCTACAGCAATAAATTCAAAAACGAATAAGTATTTTTTAAAGAAACTTTTCATAGAGCCTCCTCTTACATTTTTTCTTTAACGCTAACTCCAATTAAATTTAAGCCATCTTTCAATACTACTTGAACTGCTCTCATAATTGTTAATTTTTCATTAACTTCAGCTAAGTTCTCTGTAATTATTTTTTCATCATTATAATAACTATGTAGATTGGATGCTAAATTAAGTAAATATTGGGTAATCTTATGAGGAAGCCTTTTTGTTGCTGCTTCTTCTATTACACTAGGATATTGAGCTAAAGTAAATAACAAACTACTTAATTTACCTAAATCAACATTAGTAAATTCGCTAACTTCTTGATACTCAATTCCCTGTTCTTCTACAACCCTGAACAAAGAAGCTATTCTCGCATAAGCATATTGAACATAATAAACTGGGTTCTCATTACTCTTTTTCACAGCCAGGTCTAAGTCTAAATCCATTGGGCTACTTAAAGCCTTAGAAATATACATAAACCTTAGCGCATCAGTACCAACTTCATCGATTAACTCTCTAAGGGAAATTGCCTTTCCACTACGTTTGCTCATCTTTAATTCTTCGCCATTTTGGATAACCCTAACCATTTGTAAAATTTCTACATCTACCTTATCAGGATCGCCACCAATAAATGCAATTGCTGCTTTTAGGCGTTTAATATAACCATGATGATCTGCACCAAAAACATTGATTAAATAGTCATGCCCTCGAGAAAGTTTATTTCTATGATAAGCAATATCTGGCGTTAAGTAAGTTAGAGTTTTGTCGCTTTTAACTAAAACACGGTCTTTTTCATCACCATATTCAGTAGTCTTTAACCAAATAGCTCCATCCTTTTCATATGTATGACCTTTTTCAATTAAATAGTCTAATGTTTTTTGGACTTCACCGCTATCATATAAAGACTTTTCACTAAACCAAATATCAAACTCAACATTAAACAATTTCAAATCTTCTTTTAAACCAGTTAGTAAGAAATCTACGCCAATTTTTCTAAAATCTTCTTTATATGGATTATTTAAATAAAAGTCGCCTTTATCTGTTTTAATTTTTTTTGCGATTTCGATTATCTCTTCTCCATAATAATAATCTTCACCCATTTGGATTTCTAAGCCAAACAGTTCTTTATATCGTTCATATATTGATTCAATTAAATTATTAATTTGGTTTCCACCATCATTTACATAATGCTCTTTAGTAATTTCAAAGCCTGCTTTTTTCATAATTCGTGCTAATGAATCACCATAAGCAGCACCTCTACCGTGACCAATATGTAAATAACCTGTTGGGTTTGCACTTACAAACTCAAGGTTTACATTTGTACCTTTACCAATTTCTAAATTACCATAATCTTCTTGTAATTTTAAAATTTCAAATACTATATTTGCAATATATTTTCTATCTAAAAAGAAATTAATAAATCCACCACCAGCAACTTCTAAATTTACTAAATGATATGTTTCTTGGTCAATCTTAGAAATAATTTGACTTGCAATCTCGCGTGGATTTTTTCTTAAATGTTTTGCAAGGCGCATTGCAATATTAGTGGAGTAGTCACCAAATTTTTCTTCTTTGGGAATTTCGAAAAATATTTCTACTTCTTCTGTTACTCCTAATTCTTTTACTATTTCTTCTAATCTAATCTTTAATTTAGCTAAAATATTTTCAATCATAAACTCTCCATCCAAACTATTATTCTTAATACTTATTATTGATGTATCT
>DUVT01000289.1 GCA_012840905.1 Acholeplasmataceae bacterium | reverse complement strand
ATTTGAATGTTAGCTGTTCTAATTCCTAGCGTTCTTCCTACTTGGTTACCACTAACTACTTTCCCAGTAATATTATAGTATCTACCAAGCATATTCTTAACTTTTTCCATCTCGCCTTGGATTAAATAATCTCGAATTTCATTTGAACCAATCTTTTCATCATGTAAAGCAATTCTTTCTACAACTTCTACTTTAAAATGTTCTCTTAAAGTATCGCTATTTCCACTTCCACGATGACCAAATCTAAAGTCAAAACCAACGACTACTTTTTCAATCTCAAAAGCTTTTAAGTAATTATTAATAAAGTCATTTGGACTAAGTTTTGCAAGTTCAATTGTAAAAGGAATTACTATAAAGTAATCTACTCCCAATTCTTCTAACTTTTCAGCTTTAGCTTTCATTGGTGTTATATAACCTTGGTCAAAACGTTTCTTCAAAACATAATCTGGATGTGGATCAAATGAAACAACTGCACTTTTTATATTATTCGCTTTAGCATAGTTAATTGCTTTTTTAATTAACTCTTGATGAGCAATATGCAAGCCATCAAATTCACCTAATGCTATAGCGAGTTTTCCAAGATTATATTTTTCTCCTAACTTAAACTTAATTAATTCCATACTCTTTCAGCCTTATACTTTCCTTTATATTTTTTATATATTCCAATTAAATTATCTTTGAATGTAAAAACAACTAAATCTTCATTACTATTTACTTCATCGAGATCTAAAATTATCCCATTTTTTAATTTATTTGCAAGATTTAAGTCAACTTCAATTATTGGATAGTTTTGTAATGCTTCATGCATTTTAAGTATTTTAAAATTTCCTTTTTCAAGCTCATCAATAGTAAAACTATCTTCAATTGATAATGAGCCTGATTTTGTTCTAACTAAACCACTCATATGGGCAGGGTATCCTAACACTTTACCGATATCTTCGCATAAAGTTCTTATATATGTCCCCTTTGAAGAAACCACTCTAAATTTAAATTTTAAAAAGCCATCTATATTTTCAATATTTGTAATTCGTTTTATTTCAAAAATTTCAATTTCGCGTTCTTCTCTTTCTATACTAACGCCACTTCGAGCTAGTTCATATAGTTTTTTTCCATCTTTTTTTATAGCAGAATACATTGGTGGTATTTGTTTACTTTTTCCTAAAAATGATTGTAAAGCACTATCTACATCTAAATCTTCGGTAACTTTCTTTTCTTCTAAGATTTCACCTTCACTATCAAGAGTATCAGTACTTCTACCAATAAATATCTCTGCAATATATTCTTTAGTTTCTGCCATTAAATAATTTGAAAGTTTTGTTGCACTTCCAATTAAGACAACAAGTAAGCCAGTAGCTAGTGGGTCTAGTGTTCCAGCATGACCGACTTTTTTTACTTTCAAAATTCTTTTTACTTTTGTAATAGCAGATTGTGATGTAATACCTTGAGCTTTATTTAATAATAATACACCATTCATCATCTTCACCATTGCTTCTATTTTCAAACATTATTATTATACCACATTTACTAGCAAAATCCTACATTAACAAAAGAAAAATAGTCCCTAAGGACTAAATTTCTTCGATTAAATCATCTAATATAATTCTACCTACACCAATTACACCACAACCAATATGTGCTCCTACTGTAGGTGTAATTGTTTCAACTTCAACTCTTAAAGCATTAGCTTGCATTTCTTGAATTCTTTTTGCAACTTCCATTGCTTCATCTTTTTGCTTTGTATGAAGTACTACATAAATTACTTTTTTTGCATTAATGCTTGCATCACCAATTAATTCAATAATTCTATTAACTGCTCGATTATAAGTTCTTACTTTCTCATATGGTGAAATTTTTCCTTCATCATCAAGTTCAAGAATCGGTTTAATTCTCGCAAGACTACCAATAAAGCCTTTTGCT
>DUVT01000288.1 GCA_012840905.1 Acholeplasmataceae bacterium | reverse complement strand
GACTCTTTTTACTTCAGTTGGCTTTATTCCTACTCCTGGAGCGATAAACTCTAATGAAACAAATGTTTTAGGTTGACTTTTAAGTTTACTGCGAATAGTTTTATACTTTTCGATTGATGTTGCTTCAATTAGTTCAATTCTAAATTGTAGATAATTTGCTCTTGGTGAAGCAACAGTCACCCTAACTTTATCACCTGGAAAGTAATAATATTCATCTTCATCTAATTTGCTTCCTGCATAAATGTTTTTTTCTTGGCCATTTTCTTCAAAAATATAACGCCAAAATGGTCTAAAAGTAATCTTTTCTTCTAAAACTTTTCCTTCTACTTTACCTCTAAACCAACCAAAACCAACATCATTTTCAAAATCACTACATACACCTACATAAACGCTTGGTGTATCGTTATATCTTTTAATCTTTTTATTTGTTAAGTTATCATCTATAAATGAATATCTATCCTCATCAGGATCAAATAAAGGCAGAGTAATAACAGCATCAATTCCAAGCCACTTATCTTTACTTGATAATGCTTTGTAATACCAAGCACCATTAAAACATTGATAACTTGTTGGTTTTAATATTTCATCTTTAATAACTTCGTTTGAAATTTTAGAGTTTATAAACTTATCCATTCTTTTTAATTACCTGTCCCTGACTTCTTAAAGTTGATTGTAATAGCGTAATATCAAGATCTCTTGGAGTAACTTTATGTTTTACAGCTAATGCTGCAGCTGTACCTGAAGCTTGCCCTAAAGCCATCACAGATGGACCAACTCTTAAGGAAGCATTAGCTTCATGAGTTGAGCTAACACATCTACCGGTTACAAGTAAATTTTCAATTCCTTTTGGTAATAAAATACGATAAGGCACTTCGTATGCGTTATTTGCGCTTGTTCTATGCTCTAGAATCGATTTTCCATCGGGCGAGTGAATGTCAATCGGAAAAGCACCTAAAGCGATAGAATCGGCAAATTCACGTTTCTCATGTAAATCTTCTTCAGTTAAAATGTAGTCCCCGATGATATGTCTACTTTCTCTTTTACCAATTGCATTTGGAGTTCTGACAACATATGAATCTTTAAAGCCTGGAATATAGTCTTTTAAGAACTTAACTGCTTTTTTAATTTGTTGACGACCTTCCATTTCGGCTTTACTTAAATCCCATGCATCAACTGCACTTAAGTTTAGAACCCTCGTCATATTAATAGTTACTTGGTTATTGTGGATATCTTCAAAGAATAATACTCGGTCTCTTGGAAGATCAAATTCATTTTTTTCCATTGCCTCTTTTACTTTAGAGAAAAAGCCGCTTACACCAAGATATCCAAAGTCATAATCATCAGCTAAGACAAAGTCATTTCTATTATTTTTCATATATTCTTTAATTTCATCAAAGTTGACATTCCCCATAGTAAAGAGCATTGTCATAGGTTGAGATTTATTATCTTTACTTCTACCCATAATAAATTCTGCACCAGCAAGTGCACAAACATCACCATCACCTGTTGCATCAATTATTACATCAGCAAAAAGTTGCATTTTTCCAGATTTATTTACGACTTCAATGCCTACAAGTTTATCGTCTTCCATAATTACATCATAAATAAAACTATGGAATAGGCATTCAATCCCCTCTTCTTCTACAATATCGAAATATATTTGCTTTAGTCCTTCTACATCATACGGGGTAATGCTTGATGCAAAATCAATTGGATCTTTAATATGGCCTAAAGCTAATTTTTGTTCTTTTAAGCGAGAAATTATTTCATCAGCAATCCCTTTAATTACTTGTCTATTGCCATCGTGGAATGTCATAAATGGACTAACCAATGAAATAACATTAGTTCCACCAAGAAGTCCACTTGCTTCTACAATTAAAGTTCTTGCACCATTGCGCCTTGCAGCGATAGCAGCATTCATACCACTAGTCCCCGCCCCACAAACTATAACATCATATTTTTTCATACTAATCTCCTTTAATAATAATTTCTGCTTCAAAAGTTCTCTTCCATGGTAAATCTAGACTAAATTCAATATTCATAAACTCTTTTGCCCTATCCACCATTAAACGCTTCACTTCTTCTAATACCCCTTTGTAATGTTTTCCTAAATTATATATATTAATATCTTCTTTTAAAAGTCTTTCACTAACTTCTCTTCTAACTTCATATTGATAGATTGCATCATCTAAGATTCGCTCATTTTTAAAGTTATTACTTAAATGTAAGTTATTTAAACCTTTATGTTTTGAAACAATAATACTAGCAATATGAGCAAGAGCTGATCCCAGTGAGTTGGATGCTGTATTCCAAGCACTGTAACTCATTAACTTTTCATAATTGATTAATTTTAAGATATCAGTACTTCCACCATTAGGAAAGAGCAAATCTACAAAACAAACATTTTTTTCCTTAATTAACTCATTTAACTCATTTATATAATTATCAAATACTTCATCCATTTTTGGAAGTACTTCTTTCGTAGAACTTAAGTCTAAATCTACATTTTCTTTTTCAGTATAAATGCTTAAAACAAAATCACTATTTTCTTTATCTGAATACTCATAACCAATTGT
>DUVT01000287.1 GCA_012840905.1 Acholeplasmataceae bacterium | reverse complement strand
TGCTTTTGGTAATGTTGTTCCAGATAAAGAGAAGATTCTCTTTTATGGTGGATTAATGGTTATATCAGCAGTTATAGCTTTATTATTTGGAATTTTAGTTACAAAAACTTCTTCAAAAGTGTCTACTGAGTTTGCACACAATATTAGGCAAGCACAGTTTGAAAAGATTCAAGAATATTCATTTGAGAATATTGATAATTTTAAAACTTCAAGTTTAATTACAAGAATGACAATGGATGTTAATATGATCCAACAAGCAACTAACATGATTTTACGTGTTTCGCTTCGTGCACCGTCATTAATTATATTCTCAATTGTTAGTATATTAATCTTTGCACCAACGTTAGCGGCAGTGTTTGTAATAGTAATACCAATACTTGTTTTTGGTCTATATATAATTATAAAAAATGCTCATAAACATTTTGTGAAGATGTTTTATCGAATTGACAACTTAAACCAAACAATTCAAGAAGACTTGATTGGTATTAGAACAGTAAAATCATATGTAAGAGAAGATTATGAAATTGATCGTTTCAATCGAGCTACTCGAGATGTTAGAGATGTAGCAATTAAAGCAGAACGAATTGTTATCTTTAATACTCCATTAATGCAATTTGCAATTGGCTTAACTTTTGTTTTAGTTGGTTGGTTTGGTTCAAGATTATTTGTATTTGGAAATTTAACTGAAGGTCAATTTGCAAATACTTTAACTTATATCAATCAAGTACTCTTTAGTTTAATGATGATAAGTCATGTATTTTTACTATTTGTTATGTCAAGAGCTTCAGTTAATCGAATTATTGAAGTATTAGAAGAAGAGCCATTCTTAAAAGAAACAGAAAATCCTATTACTGAAATTAAAGACGGATCATTCAAATTTGAAAATGTGTATTTCAAATATAGTTCAAGTAGTGAAACTGATACCTACGTTTTAAAAGACATTAACTTAGATATTCCAAGTGGATCTTTTGTAGGAATCTTTGGTTCAACTGGAACAGGTAAATCAACTTTAGTTCAATTGTTGGCAAGGTTATATGATACTTCAAAAGGAACAATCTATATTGGTGAAAGAGATATAAAAGAATATAGTCTTGAAGCCCTAAGAAAAGAAGTTATTCTTGTATTACAAAAGAATGTACTTTTCAGTGGTACAGTTAGGGATAATATTAAATGGGGTAAAAAAGATGCTACTGATGAAGAAATTATAAGTGCACTTAAAAAAGCACAAGCTTATGACTTCGTTATGAAGATGGAAAAAGGCTTAGACACTTGGATTGAACAAGGTGGAGTTAACGTAAGTGGTGGGCAAAGACAACGACTTACGATAGCAAGGGCATTAGTTGCTAATCCGAAAATTTTAATTTTAGATGATTCTACAAGTGCAGTTGATACAAAAACAGATGCTAAGATTAGAGAGTCTTTAAGCAAAGAAACACCTGATATGACTAAAGTGGTAATAAGTCAAAGACTATCTTCAATAGAAGATGCTGATATTATTATCATTATGGATGAAAAAGGAATTAATGCGATTGGAACACATGAAGAATTATATCGAGATAGTTCTATGTATAAATCAATTTATGATGCACAAAGTAGAGCGAAAGAGGTGGAAAATTAATGAAGAAGAATAAAGTAACTTATACTAAAGGCACATTTTCTCGCTTGCTTGGCATGGTGTTTAAAAGACATAAGTTTAAAATTGTTTTAGTTATAATCTTTATGCTCATCTCTACATTTTCAAATGCTGGTGCGATGGCTTCAATTCAAAATGTTTTAGATGAAGCTATCAAAATGGTTGAAACAGGTAGTACTGATTTTAGTGGTGTAGCTAAACTGATTATGACGATGATTATACTTTATGGTATAACTATTGTCTTTAGATATTCACACTTAAGAATTATGACTGATGTTGGACAAGACAGCCTACTTCATATTCGTGAAAGTCTATTTACACATATGATGGGTTTACCAATTCAATATTTTGATACAAATAAACATGGGGATGTTATGAGTAGATATACAAATGACGTCGATGCTACAAGACAAATGATATCTCAAAGTCTTCCCCAATTATTAACATCAGTGTTAATGATGATAAGTTATATGATTGCGATGATTTTAACTTCTTGGTTACTTTCAATCTTTACAATTTTGTTTAGTAGCTTATTAATCTTAATTACAAGATTGATTTCAAGAGGAACAAGAAAATACTTTATCGCACAACAAGCAAACATTGGTCAACTAAATGGTTATATTGAAGAAATGATTGAAGGCCAAAAGGTTGTAAAAGTGTTTAGACACGAAAAGGAAGCAATTAAAGGTTTTAGTGAATTAAATAGAAAAGTTGCAGATACTGCAAGAATTTCAATGTCTCGAAGCGGAATGCTTATTCCACTTACTGTAAATATGGGATATTTAAGTTTCTCAATTGCTGCAATTTTAGGTGGGATATTAGTCTTAAATGGACATATGACTGTACCTGCTTTAGTAACATACTTACTATTTACAAGATTATTCACTGGTCCAACTAACCAAATGGGTCAGCAATTGAATTTTGTACAAATGGCACTTGCTGGTGCAAGTAGAATTTTTGCTGTACTTGATATGGAAAAAGAAGTTGATAATGGTGATGTAACGCTTGTGAATGTGGAATATGATGAAGATGGGAAGTTAGTAGAAACTACTAAGAAAACTAATATTTGGGCTTGGAAAGATAAAGACAAGTTAATCAAACTTGAAGGTGAAGTTATCTTAACAAATGTTGATTTTGGTTATTCAAGTGATAGATTAATCTTAAAAGATGTTTCCCTTTATGCAAAACCAGGTCAAAAGATTGCACTTGTTGGGTCTACGGGAGCGGGTAAAACAACCATTACAAACTTAATAAATCGTTTCTATGAAATTAATAGTGGAAGCATAACATTTGATGGAATAGAATTAAAACGTATTAAAAAAGATTCTCTACGTAGATCACTTGGAATTGTTCTTCAAGATACTCATCTATTTAATACAACAGTTAGAGAAAATATTCGTTATGGGAAACTTGACGCTACTGATGAAGAAGTAATAGCTGCAGCAAAACTTGCAAATGCGCATGAGTTTATTTTAAAACTACCAAAAGGATATGATACTATTATTACAGATGATGGTGATAATTTATCTCAAGGACAAAGACAATTACTATCAATCGCAAGAGCTGCAATTTCTAACCCACCAGTGTTAATCTTGGATGAAGCAACTTCATCAATTGATACATATACTGAAAAATTAATTCAAGATGGTATGGATAAATTAATGGAAGGAAGAACTGTCTTTGTTATTGCACATAGGCTATCTACAATTAAAAACTCTGATGCCATTATTATCTTAGAAGATGGTAGGATAATTGAGCGTGGAGACCATGATGAATTAATTGAACAAAAAGGAGTTTACTACCAATTATTTACTGGTGTATTTGAACTTGAATAAAAGTTAAATAATAAACTTAAAAAATAAATGCTTTAGTTTGTTGTATCTATAGAAAGAAGAATTCTATTCTTAAATACATCATGGAGGATAATATTGAAAAAACTGCGGCTGTTATTATTTGTTTTGTTGTCTGTTTTTTTAACATTGGTACTGGTTGATTCAAAAAAAGTAAAGGCAGATATGTTTCCTAAAGCTACAGCTAAAATTGAAATTATTGGTGTAGATAAACCTTATAAATTTGAGATTTTAGTTAAAAGGGGCATAATTGTTGATGAATATTTGGAATCAAGAGTTGATAATTATTATGATGATGAATTTCCATTTGAGTTTTTTAAATCTTATGTAGATGAAGATGGCTATGTATCTAGAACCCTTTATAGTGGTGGTGCTCCTGCTACTCTCAGAAAAGAAGGAGAACATCGCTATTTGGTTGGGTATTATTCTGCACCAGATGAATTTAAAATCATCCTATTATTCGAAGATGATGTAGTAATAACTTCGAAGGTTGTAAAGCGAAGAATGTTTGAATCAAAAATGACTTTTGATTTAACAGGTGTAGATTTAAGTAGTTCCAAGTCTGGTGTTGGTGTTGTAACAGAAGATATTCCTTATGTGCCAATTATTTCTAAATTTATTATAAGAGTAGTTTTAACTATTTTAGTTGAATTAGGAATTTTAGCTTTATTTAGTTATAGAAGTAAAAGATCATTTATGCTTGTTGGAATATCAAATCTTGTTACTCAAAGCCTATTAACCTTATTTATGTTTATTGCTCATTATACATGGATGTCTTATTTTGGAGCATTAATAATCCTTATAATCGGCGAATTCTTTGTTTTCTTAGCTGAGATGATATTCTATGGCTTGAAATTAAAGGAACATAAAAAAGGTAGAGCAGTATTGTATGGATTTGTTGCAAACTTAGCAACATTACTCCTCTCTATTTTTACAATCGCATTTATTTAAAAAATAAAAACCTCTAGAGCATTACAATTGCGATAATAGAGGTTTTTTTATATGATATATATAGAAATAAATAGTGAGGAGAGTTAGATGAAAAAGTACTTAGTAATACTATATTATCACTATACAAAATTAGATGATTTAGATACTTTTAGAGAAGAACATTTAGAGTTTTGTAAACAACATAACCTACTTGGTAGAATATATATAGCACATGAAGGTATTAATGGCACTCTTTCAGGATTGAGAGAAGATGTTGAAAAATACATGGAACATTTAAGAAGTGATTCTAGATTCAAAGATATAGTATTTAAAATAGATGAAGAAGATGGACATGCATTTGAAAAGATGCATGTGAAGATTAAAAAAGAATTAGTAAACTTAAGTTTAGATAGAGATATCGATCCGAAAAAACTAACAGGCGAATATTTAGAACCTGTAGAGTTTTATAAACGTATGCAAGAAGAAGATACAATTGTAATCGATGCAAGAAATGATTATGAGCATATGGTTGGTCATTTTCGTGGGGCAATTAAACCAAATATTAAAAACTTTAGAGAACTACCTAAGTGGATTAAGAAAAATGCAAAGTTACTAAAAGGTAAAAAGATTTTAACTTATTGCACTGGTGGAATTAGATGTGAGAAGTTCTCTGGTTGGCTAAAAGCAGAAGGTTATGAAAATGTTGGTCAACTAAAAGGTGGAATAGTAACTTACGGAAAAGATCCAGTTGTAAAAGGAAGATTATGGGATGGTAAGTGTTATGTCTTCGATAAACGCTTAACTGTACCGATTAATCGCGTTGAACATGTAGTTGTAGGTCGAGATCATTTCGATAATAGTCCATGTGAAAGAGTAATTAATTGTGCTAATCCTGAATGTAATAAGCAAATTATAGCATCAGAAGCTAATGAACATAAGTATCTAGGTGGTTGTACAAAAGAATGTAGCTTACATCCTAGAAATCGATATGTAGAAGAACACGGTCTAACACATGATGAAGTATTAAAGCGAGTTAATTTAGCATATTCAAATTAACAAAACACCAGTTTTTGAACTGGTGTTTTTAATGATTTGTATATAGTTTTGGTGATAAGAAGATTAATATAGGAAATAATTCTAATCTTCCAGTAATCATGATTAATGCTAAAATAGTTTTTGAAAAACTAGAAAACATTGAATAGTTATTTAGTGGACCAACTAAATTAAAACCTGGACCGACATTACTAATACTTGAAAGAGCAGCAGTGAAATTAGTTGTAAAGTCATAATTATCAACTGAAATCAACAGTATACCAAGAATTAGGATTATAAAATAAGCTGTAATATAAGAAAATGCTCCTTTAGAAACTGATTCAGTAATTGGTTTATCTTCAAATGTTATAATTGAAACTTGTTTTGGATGAATTGTATATTTTATTTCTTTTAAAACAGACTTAAAATAAATAATTATTCTAGATACTTTAATACCACCTGCAGTTGAACCAGCTGATGAACCGATAAACATTAGAATAATTAATATCCATTTTGAGAACTCTGGCCACATATCAAAATTTGTAGAAGAAAAGCCAGATGTAGACATAATAGATGCAGATTGAAATGCTGAGTATCTTAAACTTGTAAAAATGTTATTGTATAGAGTAAGAGTATTAATTGCTATTAAGATGATTGCTGAAAATAGAATTAATAAATATACTTTAAGTTCTTCACTTTTTAGTGCTTTTCTAATATTACCGATTAAAATAAGATAGAAGACATTAAAATTAATTCCAAATAAAATCATAAATATGGTTATAACAATTTCCACATAAGTACTATTATAATGTGCTATTGAATTATTATGAATCGCAAAACCACCTGTGCCTGCAGTTGATAAGGCATAGTTAATGCTATCGAAAAATGGAATCTTAATTAATAGTAATAAAAACAAAATCACAGTTAGACTTATATAGATTAAATATAAAATTCTAGCACTTAATGTTGTTTTGGATGTTAGTTTCCCAACGCTTGGTCCAGTTGATTCTGCTTTTATTAAATATATAGATCGACTAGATGTTTGTGGTAAGATTGCAATAACAAAAACAAGTACCCCCATGCCACCTATCCAAACCATTAATGATCGCCATAATAAGATACTTTTATATATGGCCTCTACATCATCAATAATAGTAGCACCAGTAGTTGTAAAACCTGATGCAGCTTCAAAAAAAGCAGAGAAAAAGTTTGGAATTGTTTGACTAATAATAAAGGGTAGCGAGCCGAAAAGAGATAAAACTATCCATGTTAAGCCTACTACAAAAAATCCTTCTTTTGGATAAAATTTATTGTTAGTAGATTTAATTAATGTTGTTAAGAAGAATATTGCAAGTAAGATAATAATTGGAATCAAGTATGCATGGTAAATATTCTCTTTATTTAAAATACTAGCTATTAAGGGGATAGTTAGAAGAATCGCTTCTAAGAGAAGTAATTTTCCTAAAGTTTTAAATATTAGTTTATAATTCATTTTCTTAAAATCTCCATATTAGCCAAATTTTGATTAGTACTAATAATTATAACTCGATCGTTTGGTAGTATCATATCTTCACCAGTTGGGATGATTATATCATTCCCCCTAATAATTACTGCAACTAGGACATCTTTTTTGAGTTTTAGATCTTTGATTTGTTTATGAGTTAATTCATTTTCATCTTGAACTAAAAACTCTATAGCTTCAACTTGATTATTAATTAATTTATAAACATTTTCAACTTGTAAGTTTATAGCATTTTGAAGTGACCTTACATAACGTAAGATATTATATGCAGTAATTAATTTTGGAGAAATAATTGAAGATAAGTTTAAAGTCGATAGTATATCATAATATGATATGTTATTAATTTTTGTAATAACTTTGTGAACTCCTTCATGTTTTGCATATAAACTCAAGATAATATTTTCTTCATCAAGACCAGTAAGTGTTACAAATGCATCAACTTCATTTATACCTTCTTCGATTAATAAATCTTTATTACTACCATCACCTTGGATAATTGTAGCTTGTGGGAGAAGTTCTTTTAGTTCAAAACATCTTTCTTTATCCATTTCTACAATCTTCACTTTTGTATTAGTCTTTAATAGTTGCTTTGCAAGATAGTAAGTAATTACACTTCCACCAATAATCATTATTTTTTTAGCGCTGTTTTTATAAACACCAATTTCTTTAGCTAATTTTAAAATATCGCTTTTAGTTCCAGTAACATAAATAACATCATTAGCTTCTAATTTAAATTGGCCTTTTGGTATTATTGCTTCATAGTTTCTTTCTACCGCAACAACTAAAAACTTTGTATTGAGTTTTTTTCTTGCGCCTTCAAGAGTTTTTTTCACCAATATAGAATCTTCAGTTATTTTAAAGCCAACAATTTCAACTCTGTTTTTGGCAAAAAGTTCAATATTTTCTGCTGATGGAAACCTTAATATTCTTGAGATTTCATTAGCGGATTCTAGTTCTGGGTTAATAACTAAATCTAACTCTAAATTTTTATGTAAGAATTTTGTTTGAGTTGAGTATTCTGGATTTCTA
>DUVT01000286.1 GCA_012840905.1 Acholeplasmataceae bacterium | reverse complement strand
TAATTTAGAGTTGTTTTACTCGCAACTAATAATAGAAATGATGAGGTAGTATGGTAAGAGTAGTTGGAATCGGCTTTAAAGAAGTTGGAAAAATATATTATTTTGATCCCACGCCTTTTAATTTAGACGTGGATGATCTTGTTGTTGTTGAGACAGTTAGGGGGATTGAACTAGGGAAAGTTATTACTCCTCCACAAGAAATTCCTGAAGAGGAATTAGAGCATGAACTTAAAAGTGTTATTCGTATTGCAACTGATAAAGATATAAAAGCATATAGAGAAAATCAAAAGAAGGCTGTGAAGACTTTAGAAATTTGTAAGGAAATTGTAAAACAACACGGTCTTGAGATGAAGTTATTAGAATGTGAGTATACACTAGATCGTAGTAAAGTAATCTTCTACTATAATGCAGATGGTAGAGTAGACTTTCGTGAATTATTAAAAGACTTAGCTGCGGAATTTAAAGTAAGAATTGAACTTCGTCAAATTGGTCCGCGTGAAGGTGCTAAGTTTGTAGGTGGATTAGGCCAATGTGGTAGGGAGATTTGTTGTAAGACACATTTACGTGAGTTTGATATTGTTACCATGAAAATGGCAAAAGACCAAGGTATGACTTTGAATGCTTCTAAAGTTGCTGGTCTTTGTGGAAAACTAATGTGTTGTATTGGATATGAAAATGAATTATATCAAGAATTAAGACAAAGAGTCCCTCTAGTTGGTGATTTAGTTCAAACCCCGACTTGCAGTTGTTGTAAAGTTGTTTCTGTAGATTTACTTCGAGAAATCGTAAAAACTGCACGTGATGATGCTGAAGAAATTGAAGTATGGCATGCAGATGAATTAGTAAAATTAAAGTCAACGGAAGAAGTTATTAATCCAGCTGACTTAACAGATGATGTGAATGAAGATGGAACTAATACATGAGTTGCTAGGATATAAACATATTAAAATAATTCAAGGTGAAGAAAAGTTTCGCTTTTCCCTTGATTCTACATTACTTGCTAATTTTGTAAAAATCAAAAAACATACAAAAAAGATTATTGATTTAGGAACTGGAAACGCACCAATACCTCTGTTTTTAACTTTAAAGACAGATGCAAATATTACTGGTGTAGAAATTCAAAAAGAAGTTTATGAATTAGCTAAGAAGTCTGTAGAAATAAATAACTTTCAAAATCAAATCGAAATTATTAATGCTGATATTAAAGATATATACAAAGTAGTTGGTGCTAATCAATTTGATATTGTCATTTCAAACCCACCATATTTCAAATATACACCAACTAGCAATATAAATAAAAATGATCACTTAACAATTGCTCGTCATGAAGTGTTAATAACACTAGAAGAAATTGTTGTGGAAGCTAAAAAATTATTAAAAGATGGTGGTTATTTATATTTTGTCCATAGAGCAGAAAGATTAAGCGAGTTAATTATATATTTAGATAAACATAATTTTGGTTTGAAACGTCTTAGATTTATTTATCCAAAAACAACTGAAAAGAATGCTTTATTAGTGTTAGTAGAAGCAAGACAAAACAAAAAAGCTGATTGTGTTGTTGAACGTCCATTATATGTTTATAATGAAGAAAATAGTTACACTGATGAAGTGAGAAAAATTTTTAATTTTAAAAAGAGTATTTAAATGTCTATTCTATGATATAATGATTTAAAAGGAGTGATTGTATGTTTTTAAGTTTATTAACAAAAGAAGAGAAACATTACTTTATAGATTTATTAGTTAAAGTTGTAAATGTTGATGGTGATCCAACGGAAACAGAAATGCAAATTATTAATCGTTTGAAATATGAAATGGGAGAAGATGCAATTAGATATCGTAAAAGTAATTGGTCACTTGAAAAGTTAATTGATTACTTTGCAAATAAACCTAAAGCAACACGCAACTTAGTGTTTATGAATTTAGTAAGTACTTCATTATATGATGAGTTTTACAGTGTTGAAGAACATCTCCTCATTGAACAAATCCAAAATGCATTTGAAATTACAAATAAGAAAAAATCTGAATTAATGAAGATTGTTTATGCAGAAAGAGATTTAAGAGAAAAAGCTAAGAGGACAATTGCTGAATGAAAATTCAAAGGTCAAGTTTAGCTACTGACTCAACGCTCTACGTAGTTCCAACACCAATTGGTAACTTAGGTGATATGACACCAAGAGCAGTTGAAATTTTAAATATGGTAGATATAATATTTGCCGAAGATACTAGAGTGACTAAGAATTTACTTAGTCATTTTAATATCCAAAATAAACTTAAAAGTTATCATTCCTTTAATGAAGAAGTAGTTGCAAAAGAAATAATAACTAACTTGAATGATAAATTAAATGTTGCAATTGTCTCAGATGCAGGCTTACCTGCAATAAGTGATCCAGGTTTTTTTGTAGTAAACTTGGCACTTGAAGCAGGATTTAGTGTTGTAAGCCTACCTGGAGCTAATGCTGCTTTAACTGCACTTGTTGCAAGTGGGATTCCCAGTGAAAGATTTTATTTTTATGGCTTTTTGAAACATAAGAAAAGTCAAAAAGAAAAAGAGTTATTAAGTTTGGTAGATTTTAAAGATACAATAATCTTTTATGAATCGCCACATCGCATCAAAGAAACAATTGATATTATGTATAAAGTATTTAAAAATAGAAAAGTAGTAATCGCTCGTGAATTAACTAAAAGGTATGAAGAATATATTAGAAGCGATCTTGAGACTTTATCAAAAGAAGAATTAAATTTAAAAGGTGAAATCGTAATTGTTGTTAGTGGTGCAGATATTGCAAGCGATGTTTTAAAACTCAATGAGTTAACTATCGAAGAACATTATAATTATTATATAAATCAAGGAATGGATCGAAAAGATGCAATGAAACAAGTTGCAAAGGATAGAAACATTTCTAAAAGTGAAGTTTATAAAATTTTAATTAATGACCCTTTATAAGGGTTTTTTTCTATATTATTAAAAATCTTTAACTTTAATCTTAATAATGGTAAAATATAAATAAGAAAATGAAGTAATGGTGAAAGCTATGCGTAAAAGAATTGGACTAAATTTTGATTGGTATTTTTCAGTATTTAAAGATACGTATATTAATGATTACAAAACAATTGAGAAATTCACTAAAGTAGATATTCCTCATAATATGGTAGATTTAAGTTTTAACTATAATAATCCTCATGATTTACAAATTGTAGGATTATATAGAAAAACCATAAATATTTTAGAAGAATATAAAGGAAAAATTTTAAGGCTTGTCTTTAGTGGAGTTGCTCATAAGGCCCAAATCTTTATTAATGGCAATTATGTTACAACTCACTTTGGTGGTTATGATGAGTTTAAAGTTGATATAAGTGAGTTTGTAAATTATGGTGAGGAAAACTATTTAAGTGTAGTTGTAAGCAGTAAAGAAGATGAAAAGATTCCACCATTTGGAGGAAAACTTGATTTTCTTGGTTACGGTGGAATTTATAGAGAGGTTAGTTTTGAAATTATTAATCCAGATTATATTAAAGATGCTTATTTAAGGTTAGTAGATTTTAGTAAGAAAACATTAGGTCTATCACTTTATACAACAAAAAATGCAGGGTTAATAAAATTAAAACTAACAAGTAATAATACGAACTACGAAAAAGAATTTGAAATAACTGATACTGCAAATAACTATTTGTTTGATTTTGAAGATATTGAGTTTTGGGACATAGATAATCCAATCTTGTATAATGTAGAGTTAAAGTATTATATCAATGACGAATTAGTTGATGAGGTTAGTTTTAAGACAGGTTTTCGCGATCTTAAGTTTACAAAAAAAGGTTTTTTCCTTAATGGAAAACAAATAAAACTTATCGGCTTAAATCGTCATCAAACATACCCATATGTTGGTTATGCAATGCCTAAGAGTGTTCAAGAAAAAGATGCTGAAATCTTAAAGTATGATCTTGGAGTAAATATAGTTAGAACATCTCATTATATGCAATCAAGCCATTTCTTGAATCGTTGTGATGAAATCGGCTTGCTAGTTTTTCCAGAAATTCCAGGCTGGAATCATATTGGAGATGAAGAATTTAGAAATCATACGATTAATAATGTAAAAGCAATGATTAATCGAGACTATCATCATCCTTCAATTATAATGTGGGGTGTTAGAATAAATGAATCCCTTGATGATGATTTGTACATTGAAACTAATAGACTAGCCAAAAGGCTTGATATTTCAAGACCAACAGCTGGGGTTAGAAACTTTAAAGGTTCAACCTTATATGAAGACATTTATACATATAATGACTTTTTAGATTCATCAGAGAAAAGAATTTTAACTAAACCTAAGAAAGTAATTAAAAATGCTCCATACTTAGTTAGTGAACATACTGGCCATTTATATCCTACAAAAATTACAGATAAAGAAGAGATCTTAATCAATCAAGCATTAAGACATTATAATATTATTAATGCTTCATTAAAACAAAATGATTTACTTGGCGTAATTGGTTGGTCGTTTGTTGATTATAATACAAACTTTGGTTTTGGTAGTGAAGATCTAATATCCTATCATGGAGTTATGGATATGTTTAGACTTCCAAAATATGCAGCAAGCATCTATAAACTTTTATCAAACCAAGAACCATTTATTGATGTATTAAGTTCGCTAAAGCCAGGTGAATATAATTCGCGTTATATAGATCATATATATGTTGCAGCTAATGTAGAATATATAAAACTCTTTAGAGATAATAAATTAGTAGGTACATTTTACCCAGAGAAGAAGTCTAATTTTAAATATCCATTAATAAAAATTAATGATTTTTTAGGTGATATTTTAGTTAGAGAAGAAGGTATAACAAAGTTTTCAAATAAGTTATTAAAGAGCATTTTACCTAAAGTTTATAAACAAGGTCTTAATTTATCTTTTTTCGATAAGTTGAAACTCTTATATGTTTTAAGACGTAATAAGCTAACATTAAATGATTTAGAAAAAATGTTTTATAAATATAGTACGCTGGATGCAACTTTTAGATTTGAAGGTGTTATAAAAGGGGTAGTTGCAGTAACTAAAACTATTTCTAGTTTTAAAAAAGCAAATTATGAAATTATG
>DUVT01000285.1 GCA_012840905.1 Acholeplasmataceae bacterium | reverse complement strand
CAGTTCAATATAAATTGTTTCTTTAGATTCATTATATTTTTCAATGATTTCATCGATTCTAGGCAAGTCTTGATCAACTATTTTATAGTTCTGTAAAATGTTTGAAACAGTTTGACGAGATACTTCTGTATCAATTAGAGCCTTTCTAGCGGCATAAGAAGAATTGACTTCAGTAGCCACTTTAGTTAATTCAATTATTGCATCAATAGAAAGCCTTGAGTATTTGTGTATGCCTAATAAATTATCTACATAAAAGAAGTTATCAGTACCTTGTGATTTATCAAGTGCAATATAATAACGTCTTTTAAAAGTTATAACACCAACGCAAGTAATAAGGGTACGTTCTTTAAATCCATGATTTTTATGAGTTCGTTTCCAAAGTTTACTTTTAAAATATTTGTTATCGATTGTTTCTAAACATTCAATAATTGATTGTCTAGTAAGCTCTTTAGAATATTCTTTAAATCTGAAAACAACATCACTAAAAGAAAAATTATGAAAATTACTATTTAAAACTGTATTAGAATTTGGTATAATATTCATGGGTGGGTCTCCTATCTATTTTATGTTTTGTCGCTTAAATTATAGCGAAGACTCACCTAATTGTAAAGATGAATATTATTAACTAATACAGATATGGTGATTTTAACCATATTTTTTGTTTTTATACTTTACCCACAACAAGTTGAAACTATCCAAATATAAGAACAATTTGACAGCAAAAACTGTTTTTGATATAATATGTATATCAAAAAATAAAAGAAGGAGACTGAAGAATCGTGCCCGATGGTTCGGACCCCCTAGGGATTATAATTATTTTATTACTTATTGTATTTCTAACATATATTAATGGTTTTTTTGCTTCTGCAGAAATGGCTGTTGTTTCTGTTAGGAAGGATAAGTTGAAGAAATTAGTTGAAGAAGGAAATAAAAAAGCTATAACTCTTAATGAGTTAACAAAACAACCAACAAAGTTTTTATCAACAATTCAAGTTGCTATAACACTTGCTGGTTATTTATCGAGTGCTACAGCAGGTAGCCAATTATCTGGAACAGTTGTTGCTTTATTCAAAAAGATAAATATTTCAATGAGTCCAACTGTTGCGATGGTTTTAGTTACATTAATCTTATCGTATTTCTCACTTGTATTTGGAGAATTAGTGCCAAAGCGAATTGCCTTAAGAAAACCTGAAAAGGTAGCATTAAGGAGTGCAGGAATAATTAAAGGATTGATGATTATATCATCGCCATTTGTAAGATTATTATCTGGATCAACTAATTTAGTTTTAAAATTATTAGGACATCAAAAACAAACTGAAGAAGAAAAGGTATCAGAAGAACAAATTCGTTCGATGATTATTACTGGTCATATTGAAGGACTAATTGATGAAGAAGAAAAAGCTATGTTTGATTCTATCTTTAAATTTGATGATAAAGTTGCAGAATCAATCATGACACCTAGAACTAATGTTTTTGCAATTAGTATCGATAAACCAGTTCATAATTATTTAACACAAATAATCAAAGCAGGTTTTTCAAGAATTCCTGTTTACCAAGGTGATATTGATAATATTATTGGGATATTGCATGTAAAAGATTTACTAAAAGCTGCAAGCGAAGTTGGCTTTAAAAATGTAAATCTAAAACAAATAATGCGTGAACCTTATTTTGTTCCAAGTTACATCAAACTTAATTTGTTATTTAAAAATATGAAAGCAACCAACAACCAAATCGCAATTTTAATTGATGAGTATGGTGGAAGTGTTGGGATTGTAACTATGGAAGATTTAGTTGAAGAAATCGTAGGAAATATTTATGATGAATATGATGAGGTTGATACAAGCATTCAAAAACTTGATGAAGAAAGTTATTTAATTGACGCAGCAATCCCAATCCAAGATTTAAATCGTAGTTTAAAATTATCAATTGATGAACATAATGATGAATATGATACACTTGGTGGATTGATTATTAGTATTCTAGGATTTATTCCAGATGAAACTTATACTGACGAAATATATTATGAAAACTTAATTTTTAAGATTCATAAAACCGGAAATAATCGTATTGACGAAGTAATTTTAAAAATTCAACCAAAAGAAGAAGTTGAAGATACAGAAACTGAGGAATACGAGAATTTATAAAAAGTGCATTCTTGTATAAACAAGAATGCTTTTTAATTTTGGTGGTTATTGACAATAAATCTTATATTTGATAATATGAAGTCATATTAGGGAAAGAGGAGATGTGTTTTGAGAAAAGTCGGGATAATTATCTTTATACTAATATTGCTTGGGATATCAGTTGGTTGTACACCAATTAGTAGTGGTGGAGATGAAAGTAAGGAACATGAAGAGATATTATATGAATTAGCTAAAGAAGTAGGTTATAAAAAAAGTTTTGAAGAATGGGTTGAGAAATATTATAAAGCTAAAATACCTTATTTTAAAATTAAAAATTTAGATAATTTATATTTTAATGCAAACGGAATTTCTTTTGCTTATTTTGAAAAAGATAAAAGAATTACAAATGTCTTACTTACTAGCCTTGAAGATATTATTGAATCTTCAAGTGAAAATGAAGAAAGGCAAGTTAGATTCAAAATTGAAGATTATATAATTAAATATCGCTATGAAGATGAAAGAGAATGGAAAGATATAACTTCACTTTATAAGCTAGCATTTCCATTAAGTTAACCGGAATTTGAAGTTGAATTTAATCAAACAGTTCCACGCCTAGTTTTTGTCAAATATGAAAAAAAATATGAAACAATTGCAAATTTTAATTCACTAATCGAAGAGATGAAAGACTTAAGAATTAGTAAAGATTTAGGTAAACTAAATATTAATGAAGAATTAGAAGTAGCGGGTTGTACTTTAATTCCTCAAAAAGATTATGGATATTTCGTAATTGAAAACGCAAATGAGTACACAATTTCTTCAAGTAATGATAAAGCTAAAATAAAAATTATAAATAAAGAAACAGAAGAAGAACATCTTGCAACAGGTAGTATAACCTTATTTTTAGAAATGGGAGAGTATTATTTGTATATTGAAACACTAACCTATGCTGATTATTGTGAAGGTAGTGATGTATGTTCAATAAAAATTGAAACTACTAGTTAAAAACACTTTAGGATTGGTCCTAAAGTGTTTTTTTTAATATTCTTTTGCAGTTTCTTCATTATTTAAAACTCTTAGAGCACCCATTGCAAGAGCGAGTAATTCATCTTCGCCAGGATAGACTAAAACATCAGCGATAAAAGAAACTCGTTTTTTAATTTCGCTAACAATATAATCTTGATAAGCTAAGCCACCAGTTAAAACAATATAATCGACATTGCCTTCTAGTACTGTTGCGTATGCTCCGATTTCTTTACCAATTTGGTAGATCATCGCATCAAGAATTTGTTTTGCATAAGTATCGCCTTCATTAATTTTTTGCATTACTATTCTTGCATCATTAGTATTTAAATAAGCACTTAAGCCTCCACGCCCATAGTTTAGTTTTCTAATTTCCTCAAAAGTATATTTACCTGAAAAGCATAGTTTTGTTAGTGGTCCAATTGGAACTGAGCCACTACGTTCTGGAGTCATTGGACCATCACCATCAAGTGCACTATTTACATCAATTACTCTACCTTGTTTATGAGCACCAACACTTATTCCGCCCCCCATATGGCAAATAAGTAAGTTTAGGTTTTCATATTTTTTACCAATGTCTCTTGCAACTAATCTACCAATTGCTTTATGGTTTAAGGCGTGGAAGATAGAAACTCGTTCAATCATTGGCATACCTGAGATTCTCGCAACATCTTCGTACTCATCAACTGAAACTGGATCAACAATAAAAGCTGGTATGTTTAATGGGGTTGCAATAGATCTTGCAATTATTGCACCTAGGTTTGATGCATGGGTCCCATATTTTTCTGTTTCAAGGTCACTAACCATTGCATCATTAACTAAGTAAGTCCCACTTGCCATAGCTCTTAACATTCCGCCACGTCCACATACTCCATTTAGTTTATTTAAGTCAAAGTTTTTTTCTTGTAGCTTTTCTAAAATTAGATTTTTTCTAAAATCAGTTTGACTTACGATTGTTTTAAATTTACTTAACTCATCTATATCATGGGATATCTTTTCTACAAACATTTCTTCTTCATTTTTGAAAACAGCAAATTTTGTTGACGTAGATCCAGGATTAATTACTAAAATATACTTTTCCATCTTAATCTCCTTACATTAATAAACCAAGGATTATTGAATAAAGTTTTGCTTCATGAGAATCAGCTCGTGAAGTTAAAATAATCGGTTTTTTTGCACCAACGATAATTCCTGCGTTTTTAACGCCCGCAGCACCAAAGACAAAACCTTTATATAAGGCATTTCCAACTTCAATATATGGTGCAACAATTATATCTGCATCACCTTGAATTTTAGTTTTAACTCCTTTAGTAATAGCAGCATCTTTACTAATTGCAAGGTCTAAAGCCATCGGCCCTTCTACAATCCTATCATCACTATCTTTGTAATAATTCTCTAATTCTTTTGCTAGCACTGTAGATGGAATTTTTTCGTTAACTTTTTCTACTGCACTAAGTAATGCAACTTTTGGCTTTTTAAAATCTAATGCTTTAGCTAAAGTAACTGAATTTTCAATGATTGCAATTAGTTCGTCTTTATTTGGTGCTATGTTCATTGCAGCATCAGTTAGAAATATTAATCGTTTTAGTTTTGGGATTTCAAGTAAAACAACGTGACTTAAGATAGAATTAGATCTTAAGCCATATTCTTTATTTAAAACTTCTTTTAAAATTACTTTCGTATCAACTAAACCTTTCATTAAGACATCAGCTTTACCGCTATTAACATATTGAACTGCTTTTGTTGCAGCTGAGACTGCATCATCAACATCAATAATTTCTATACCTTCAGATAGCATAAAGTTTTTTTCATTTAAAATTTTTAAGGTTTTAGTTTTATCCCCAAAAAGATAAAAATTGGCAATTTGTAACTTTGAAGCTTCGATAACAGCTTCAAGTACTTCCTTATCCTCACATGCAGCAACAGCAACCATTTTTCGTGGTTTTGTTTTAATTAACTTAAGTAAGTCAGTAAAGTTTTTCATTGATCCTCCCGTAAATTTTACTTACAATTCATTATACTAATTTTCAGGTTAAATGTAAATAATTATTAAAAGCATGATAAAGCAAATAATCCTAAGAAAGTTGGAAAAAATAGTATAATAAATATATACAAAAAAGGAGAAATGAATAATGAGTAAATATCATAAAAAACCAACAATTTATGTTGCAAATATAAGTTTAAGAGTAGTAAATTTAGATAGATCGATTAGATTTTATAATGAAGTTTTAGGATTTCAAGTTTTAGAAAAAACTGATAATAGTGTAGTGATGGGTTTTAAAGATAATCCATTTGTAAAATTAGTAAAGGCAGAGACTGCAAAAGAATTAAGAACTGCAGGCTTATACCATATTGCATTTTTAGTTCCAAAGCGTGAGGATCTCGCTAATTGGTTATATTATCATTTAAATATGAGTAACACTAACTTTACAGGTGCAAGTCATCATGCTGTTAGTGAAGCGATTTATTTAAACGATGTTGATGGAAATGGAATAGAAGTCTATACTGATACTGATCCAGGCACTTGGGATTGGGATAATGGAAGCGTAGATATGGTAACTGAAAGACTTGATCTTGAAGATTTATTTAAGGAAGTTACAGACCCAACTCATTCACTTCCAAGTGATACCCTAATTGGTCATATCCATTTATCGGTATTAGATATTGAAGAAAGTAGAAGCTTCTATCATTTGTTAGGATTTGAAACGGTACTACTTATGTCATCAGCTGCTTTCTTATCACATAATAAATATCACCACCATATTGGGATGAATATTTGGCATACTCGTAATGGTAGACTTCATAATGATTACCACGCTGATATGGATAACTTTACAGTTAAATATCATGATAAAACTACTTTAGAAAAAGTTCTAAATAACTTAAGTGAAGCAGGGTTTGGCTATGAAAAGTCTGGTGAAAAAGTAGTTGTTAGAGATGTGAATAATATAAAAGTTATTCTCGAAGTATAAGTTAAAATTGCAAGTTTAAGTACTTGCGGTTGTTCTTGCAAATCTACTTGTGCTTGTGATATAATAACAATGATATAAAAGAAGTTGATGTAAAAAAATAGGAGGTAACATTTTGAACTACAAAGACTACAAAGAAGCTTCTAGGAATTTTATAGAAAATGAAAAACAATTTCATTTAGGTGTAATTCCTACAGAACAACCAAATCCCAAAACTCGCAATTTAAGTGCAACAATCATGAAAGATACCCAAGCTGGTGTTAAGATGATTTTGTCTGCAGATGAGGATATTGCGAAAGTTGCAAGCAAAGCATTTGAAACTCCAGAATTCAAACGTTTTGTAGATGATATAAAAACTGCACTAGACAATCGTAAACAAATCGTGTTTTCATCTGTTGGTGCTTCTGGAAGAATGGCAATTACAATTGATGCAGCATGGAGACAATATTGGACTTCTTTAATCCAAAAATTACCTAACCGTGCACAAACATTATTAGATATTGCTAACTTAGTTTCTTCATTCACTACAGGTGGAGATAGAGCATTAGTTAGATCAGTTGAAAATTTCGAAGACTATATGTCATTTGGTAGAGAACAAGTAAGAGAAGCAGGTATAGGCGAAGGCGATATTCTAGTAGGATTAGCTGAATGTGGATTATCTGCAAGTATCAATGGTTCTGTACTTGAAGCTCAAGAAAGAGGTTGTACAACATATTACTTATACTGCAACCCGAAAGAAATTTTAGTAAAACACTTAGATCGTGTACGTGTTGTATTTGAAAACGAAGAAATTATTAAAATTAGTTTATTTGTAGGTAACATGGCAGTTGCTGGTTCTACAAGAATGCAAGTTACTACAGTAGAATTACTAGCTGCTGGTGCTGCAATGGAATTAGCTGCTAAGAGATGGTTAGAAGAAAACTTAAATGAAGATGAATTAGAAGCTATTGGCTTAGTTGCATTTGATTTGCAAACATATGCAGATGAGTTCGAAAAAATGAATAAAGCTTTATCAACAGGTGCTGCACTTGAAGGTCTTGCAAAAGCTGTTGAATATGAAACAGAAACATATACAAACAATGGTTTAATTACATATGTAACACATGACTACTTACTTGATATCTTAACTGATACAACTGAACGTCAACCAACGTTTACATTACCTCCTTTCAAAAAGTTCCATGATAAGGATGCATTAGTAAGTTGGGCATATGTAAAAGATCCACTATATCCAAATAGAGTTGCTTGGCAACATGTATTCCGCCGTCCGATTAAAGGTTTAGACTGGACAGTTGAAGACTATAAACGCCTTGGAGCTAGCCAAGATATTATTAATAATCCACCAAAAATTGGTTCAAGTGAAGTAGAAGAATATTACATTGGTAATGAAGATGACCCATCAAGATATTCAAGAAAACCAGCTAACTTAGTTGTTCTTGATATCAATGGTTCTGCAACGCCAGAAGTAATGGAATACTTCCATAAAAACTTACCAAATTATTCAGGTGGTGTAGTTATTAGAATTGGTAATATTCCAAACACAAAATTATATGAAAATGAAATTCATATTCCAGTTGAAGTGCCAAGAACATCAACTGATATTATGACTCACTTATTAATCAAAGTTGTATTTAACTTATTATCAACTGCAACTATGGCTAAAATGGGTCGCGTTTGGGGTAACTGGATGATTCAAGTTTTACCAACAAACAAAAAGCTTATTGATAGAAGTACAAGAATTATTGCAAACTTAGCTGGTATTTCTTATGAAAAAGCAAACGAAGAATTCTTCAAATCATATTATGGTAGAAAACCAGAAGAAGAATACCGCGAAAGTTATGTAGTAGAAACATTAAGAAGATTAGGGTTCGATCCAAACCAAGATCGTGAATAATTAGATAATAAGTGGCGAGATAGTAATAAACTATCTTGCCTTTTTTTACTTTTTCTACCATGCTATTACAATATCTCTTGCATCATTTTATTCTGTGTAGTAGAATACAGTCGTAGATAGATAAAATAAACTAGAGGATGTATAAAAAAATTATAGGAGGATAATACTCTTGAGAAACTATTTTAGTATTTTAATACTTACAGTTTCGGTAATGTTTTTTGGTGCAATTAGTGCAATAAACAGTGTTGAATCTTTTGAAGTTTCAAATTTAGAAATAAAAGAAGAACAACCAGATTTTTATTATTTTGAATTTAATAATGTATTTTTTGAGGATCCAATTAATCCACTAAATAATTTAATTATTCCTCAAGCAGCCCCTATACATGTAATATTAAATCAAAATCCACAAATCCATAATTATAGTTCAGGACAAGTTAGACAATTTTGGTTTAGACTACCAGAGTCAAAAACTATTTCTATCTATTCAGAGTGTCAAGGATATGGTGGACAACTTGATAATTATGATTTGAAAGTAGATTTATATCGAATCGAAACTGGAGTTATCGTACTTCCAGATAGTATGGGTAATTCAAGGATAAATAATATTTATCCTTATATACCAATTTATATTAAATCCGATAATAATTCCGGTTACAATCGTCAATTTTATTTAAGACAATATGTAGAAGAAAATATAATGTATCGTTTTGATGTAAAAGCTTTAAGTATTGATCCAAATACCACTTGTGCAATATTCTTTACTGATCAAAACTATGCATATGGAATTATTAATGATTATAAAAGTGGATCAAACTTAGTAAATCTTTTTAAAGAAATAGTTTACGATATTGATTCCGAATATGAAACAGAAATTCTAGATGCGATTAATAAATGGAACGCACTAGGTAAAGTTAAATTCAAACCAAGTGGTTGGAATATAGTAACAGTAAGAATTAAAGATTCTACAACTCTACCGGATAACGTTCTTGGTCGAACTACTTATGCAAAAGGGTTGATAGAATTAAATGCGAATTATTTTGAAAATGCAAGCTATGGCCAAAGAATGTTTGTTATCTTACATAAGCTTGGTCATGCTTTAGGAATCGACATGGATAATGTTGGAGATATAGAAGAAACCTTTACAAATGTAATGATGCCAAGCTATGAAAGATCTCTATCCGAAATTGGCCCAGCTGATAGGGCGGTGTATTTTGCGATCTGGGGTTAAACTTTAGTTTGATGAAAAAAGTAATCCTTATATTAATTTCAATATTTACTTTAATGAATGTTAATGAAACTGAAGATACAATGAGGCTAACTGATCTTTTAGATATCGAAGGAGAAGTTACTGAAATTACTCTATACAAACGAGTTCACAGACAACAAATGTTTGGTGATGAAATAGAATATATTAAAGTAATTGAATTAAGGGATAGAGAAGAAATTCTGAACTTTCTAAATAAATTAGAAGAAATTATTGTTTTTGATGATCCGCATATTTGCGATCGGTTTGGTGATTGTGATTTTGATAATAATTATATTTATGTAAAGATAAACGGTTCGCTTTTGATATTTGTAGAAGATAAAGAAGTTAGGCCAAGTGTTGAATACACAATTAAAAATAAAGAATCAGTAAGATTTATATTTGAGTATTTTAACTAATTTTGACCATTTTTCCTTAACTAACCTAGGTATAAGCCTAGGTTTTTCCTTAATAATATTAGGAAATAATTGGTTAACAATAAAGCGCATTTATAATTTTTTTTGTTAGGAAATAGTATCTAAATTACAAAAAATGGAAGATAATGTTGATAAGTGTTGACTTAAGTAGGAAAATATTGTAAAATAAGTGTAGAAAATTAAATAATAAAAAAGCCAAAACTAAAGCGATTTAGTGACGGAAAGCTATAGGGTCTCATAATAGCAGTTATGAGATAGCCAGTTGCTGCATTAACGTAGCGGTTTTTTGTTAAAAAAATTTCAAGGGAGAAAACAATGCGCAAAAAAACTAGTCTATTAATGTATATGTTTTTCCTCATGATTGCTTTTTCAGCAATCATTTTTTTGCATTCCCCACAAGTTTCTGCGAATTTGAAGAATGATGTTAATGTTTATTTCTTCCCAGACGGCCAAAAACATTCTATGGTTAACGTTGACGTTGTTATTGTTGCTAGTACTACAGACAAGAGTGGATTTACTGATTTAAGGTATGAATGGTGGTATTCAAACCCACGAGGTGAAGATCATCCACTACTAGATGAAGAAGGTAATGTAGTTGGTAATACAATTGAAGATGCCGTTGGGAAAACAGTTGTAAAATTTAATGCATCAAACTTTGAGGATCGCGGAGGGGTACCAGTAAGTGTTGCTGGTAAGTATTATGTAAAGGTATATTCATATACAAATAATGGAGAAAAAGTTTCAACATCTCTACTTTACAATTTAAGAAAAGACACTGCAGGTCGTGTTGAGATTATTGAAATTACAGATGATAATTCACATGGCAATGTTGGTTATGTTT
>DUVT01000284.1 GCA_012840905.1 Acholeplasmataceae bacterium | reverse complement strand
CTAGAGGTGAGATAATGAATATTGGGAAAATAATGCAACTCATTGCACAAAACAACATTAATCCTGAAGAAATATTTAGTTTAGTTGAAAGAATAAAAAATAGTAACCTTAAGGACGAAGCAAATATAAGACAAATAATCCAAGATGTCAGTAAGATTGCAGGCAAAAAAATTGACAAATACAAGGAAGATCAACTAGTAAAAAAAATCTTAACCGATGGTATTGGTGAAGATGTTTTTGATATGCTCTAATTTATTGCATAATTGATATACAAACTTCATATTATTAGATAGAAGTTTATAGAAGGTGAGGAAAATATGAGTGATAGTATAATTCGTAATGTTGTTTACAGAACTAATGGAGAAATGTATATTGGCGTTGTTGGTTCTGTTAGAAGTGGGAAATCCTTGTTCATTAGGAAATTTATTGAAAATAAGGTCTTACCATATGTAGGAGAGGAGTTAAAGGATAATATAATTGATGATCTACCACAAAGTGCTGAAGGTAGAACAATCATGACTGTTGAACCAAAATTTGTACCAGCAAATCCAGCCAATATTACAATCGACAAAGATCTAAAGTTAAGTGTTAGACTAGTAGATTGTGTAGGTTATATTATTCCTTCCGCAAAAGGCTACAAAAACGAAGATGATACTCCAAGATTGGTGAGGACACCTTGGTTTAGTGAAAACATTCCATTTGAAGAAGCTGCAAGCATCGGTACAAAAAAAGTTATTGAAAACCACTCGCATATTGGAATTTTAATGACGAGCGATGGTAGCTTCGGAGAGTTTAGTAGGGCAGATTATGAAGCTGTAGAAGAAGAATTAGTAGATGAACTTATTAGTTTAGATAAACCTTTTGTTATTGTACTTAATACTAATCAAGTTAATTCAGAACAAACTAGAAAACTCGTAGAAGATCTAACCGAGAAATATCAAGTAAGTGTTGTTGCAGTTGATGTTTATAATCTTACAAGTGCAGATATCGATAGGATTTTAAAAGAAGCACTTAATGAATTTGATATTTCAAAACTAGATATTAAAGTACCTAATTGGTTAACAGTACTTGATGATAGTCATAGTGCAAAAAGTGAATTTAATGAAGTTCTTTCCGATGTAACAGGAGAATTTAGAAAATTCAAACATGTTAATCTAATTAGAGAAAAATTAGCTGAATGTGAATTATTTGAATCTGTTGAAATAACAAATTTAGATAGTGGATCTGGTGAAGTTGTTATTGAAATAGGTTTAAGTGATGAACTATATAATGGAATAGTTGAAGAGATAATTGGCGATGCAATAAATGACCGAGGTAAATTTATTAGCCTACTTCAAGATGCAACGATTGCACAACGTGAATACGGTAATTATAGAAGTGCACTTGAAGCAGTAAAAACAACAGGCTATGGTATTGCTATTCCTCAAGTAGAAAATATGGTTTTAGAAACTCCAGAAGTTATTAAACAAGGCGGTCGTTATGGAATTCGTTTAAGAGCACAAGCGCCATCAATCCACATGATTAAAGTGAATGTAGAATCTTCATTTGAACCAATAATTGGAAGTGAAGAACAATCTAAAAAATTACTAGAAAAATTAACAAACGATTTTGAAGAAAATCCTAATGAAATTTGGAATTCAGAAATCTTTGGAAGAAAATTAAGTGAAGTAGTTAATGATGGTGTTAAAGCTAAGATTTATATGTTGCCTGAAAATATCCAATATAAGGTTAAAGAAAGCCTAGAGAAGATAGTAAACAAAGGTAGAGGCGGAATTATTGCAATAATTTTATAAAAAATAAATGCTTGTTTTCGAATATTTCGGAGGCAAGTTTTTATATTTTTTGGACTTAAAAAAATATTATATTCCATCTTATAAATTGTTGAGATTTGTTATTTAAAATGTTATACTAAATTTGGATGTTAGTTGAAAGGTTGTGAAAGTATGAAAAAAGAAATTTATTTAGAAGTAATAAAAGAAAAGACAGGTGTAGCAAAAAAGTATATAGATATGGTAATTAATGAGTATCTT
>DUVT01000283.1 GCA_012840905.1 Acholeplasmataceae bacterium | reverse complement strand
AGGTAGCCGTTTTGCTATCTATAAAGGCTTAGGTGCAAGATTAGAAAGAGCACTAATCGCTTTTATGATGGACTTACATAGTAATGAACATGGCTATACTGAAATTATCCCACCATATATCGTAAATAAAAATTCTATGACTGGTACTGGACAACTTCCTAAATTTAGTGATGATGCATTTAAACTAGTTGGCGAAAATGAGTGGTATTTAAACCCAACAGCTGAAGTACCAACAATTAATATGCATAAAGGTGAAATTTTAGATGCAAATGACTTACCACTTAAATATTGTAGTTATACAATGGCTTTTCGTAGTGAAGCAGGAAGTGCAGGTCGCGATACTCGTGGTTTAATTAGAACACATCAATTTAATAAAGTTGAGCTAATTAAGTTTGCAAAACCGGAAGAATCATATGAAGAATTAGAAAAAATGCTTGCAAATTCAGAACGTGTTCTTCAATTATTAAATATTCCATATCGTGTTGTATCATTATGTAGTGGTGACATGGGATTTGCAATGGCAAAAACTTATGATATTGAAGTTTGGCTACCTTCACAAAATACATACCGTGAAATTGGAAGTATTTCAAATGCGGAAGATTATCAAGCAAGACGTGCAAATATCCGTATGAAGCGAAGCAAAGATGCAAAACCTGAATATGTTCATACATTAAATGGAAGTGGTTTAGCTGTAGGAAGAACTTGGGTTGCGATTGTTGAAAACTATCAACAAGCAGATGGTTCAATTAAAATCCCAGAAGTATTAGTCCCATATATGGGAGTAACTGAAATTAAATAGGAGGAAAGTATGTTACAAGTATTAATAAATAAAAGAGAAAAAGATAATAAAAATCCATTAGTTTATGGATTCTTTGAAGAACAAAGTTCGGTATTGATTGATGATGCTTTAAATGAAGAAATAATTGATTTATTTAATAATGGATTTATCGATAAAAAACTAGGTGCAGTAAACAAAATATACTCATTAGGTAAATTAAAAAATAATGTTGTATATTTAGTTTGTTTAGGAAAACTAACAACATTCAACTTAGATCAACTTGAAAAGGCACTAATGAATGTAAATTATAAATTAGGAAGTGAATTAAATATTAATTTAGATTCACTAGCTGGTAATTTAGATTTAAGTGAAGTTGTAAAACGTGTTGTAACTGCAATTGGTTATTACAACTATGTATTTGATGAATTACAAAGCAAAAAAGTAAATAATGAATTAACTCTAAACTTAATTACGAATAAACAATTAGACTTTACAAAGGAAGTTGAAGAAGCATTTAATTTAGTAACTGCTTTAAATAATGTAAGAGATTTAGTAAATAAACCATATAACCATTTAAATGCAGTAGAACTTGCAGAATATGCAGAAAACTTAGTTGATGAATTAGATAATAAAAAGGTTGGTCTAAAAATATATAATAAAAAAGAAATTGAAGAGTTAGAAATGCATGCATTTTTAGGCGTTAATAAAGGCTCTAAAACTGAACCTAGATTAATTCATTTAACTTATAATGGTGGAAAAGGCGAATATGTAGGATTAGTTGGAAAAGGTGTAATGTTTGACACTGGTGGCTATTCAATTAAGACAAATATGTTGAATATGAAATGTGACATGGCTGGAGCTGCAACAGTACTTGGTGTGTTTGAAGCAGTTGTAAAAAATGAACTACCAATTAACTTACAAGTTGTTGTTTGTGCAACAGATAACAAAATTAACGGTAGTGCATTAGTTCCAGATGATGTAATAACTGCAATGAATAAACTTACTATTGAAATTAAATCTACAGATGCAGAAGGTAGATTAACACTTGCAGATGCTCTTACTTTCACACAACAACAAGGTGCGAAAGAAGTTATTGATATTGCAACTTTAACTGGCGCAATCGTTGTAGCTTTAGGAAGTGATGTAACAGGTCTCTTCGGTAATGATCAAGAAATGATTAATAACTTCTTAAAAGCAAGTAAAGAAGCAAACGAAGAAGTGTGGCATATGCCAATTAATGATTCAATTAGAAAAAAAGTTCGAGATAGTAAAGTTGCTGACTTACTAAATTCAACTGGTAGGGAAATGGGTGCAAGCTCTGCAGCTGCTTTCTTAGAAGCATTTGTTGAAGAAGGTACAAAGTGGTTACACTTAGATATAGCTGGTACAGCCTTTACAACAAGCCCAGCAAATGGTCAATTTTATGGTGCAACAGCTGCTACTGTTAAATCACTTTATACATACTTAAAAAATAAAAATGCGTAATACACGCATTTTTCTTTACCAATAATTTTATAATTAAAACAATAATATTTTCTTATCAAGTAAAATAAGATATAATATTAAGAAAGGAGGCTTGCATGATTTTCCAAATAACTAGTTATGTAATACCAATATTTTTAATAGCCTTTTTTATTCTTTTGGTATTATCAAGAGCCTTATTTCTAAAAAACTGGAAGACAAAGAAAATAAATATAGTGGAAACTGAAAATGTAGACCTTCACAAACAAAGACTATTTGAATTGATTCAAATTGATACACCGAGTTTTACAGATGGTGAAGGGTACAGACAATTTAAAGAAAAGATTGAAGAACAATTTCCGTTAATCCATAAATTTTTCAAAAAAGAAAAATTAGATGGTAATGCTATCTATACTTATGATTCTCCTGTAGAAAATGCACCTAATTTACTTTTTGCAACACACATCGATTATACAGGAGAGGAAAGAAAAGCATATATAGATGAAGATTTTATTTATGGGAATGGGACATTTGATAGTAAAAGTTTACTTTATGTAATTTTTGAAGCGGTCGAAAGAGTTTTAGACAAAGATGGTATGCTTGATGTGGACCTTACATTAGTAGTTACAAATGATGATGAGGCCAATAAAGAAGGTTTATTAAAAATTATTGATTTATTTTTAAGACGTGGTAAGTTTTTCAATTTAGTAATTGAAGAAGGTTCAGGAATAATAGACCCTGAAGTTTATGGTATGAAAAGTAATTATGCTTTAGTAGGTTTAGGGGTCAGTGGTCAAACTATCTTAAGATTTGAATCAAGTAATAAAACTAATTTAGCAAGGTTTGTTACAGAAGTTACAAAACCAAGATTTTTTAAAATGAAAATTGACAATAAATCAATTAGAGTTTTAGGAAGTATTGCAAAAGATTTGAATTTTAAAGATCGATTCTTTTTAAATAATATTTTTTTATTCAAAAGAAAAGCTAAAAACATTATTGAAAACAAATATGATGAAATAGAAAAAATGTTAAAAACTAATGTTTCCGCAACCCCAATCGTTAACGAAAATGGTAAATATTATGTTGATATGACTTTTGAATTATCAACTCATGAAAAAGCTGCAGATATTTTAGTTCATTTAGATGATGTAATGGAAAAACATAAAATAGACTATAAAATTTTAAGTGTAACTGATAATTCAAGGATCACTAGAACTTATACATATGGTTATAAACTAATAAAAAATGCAATTAATCATACTTTTAAAAATTTATATATTGCACCTGTAATTGTTACAAAAATTGCAGAGAAACGTTATTTTGATAAGGTTAGTGATTGTGTAATTAGATTTTCACCACTTTACTATAACTATGATGCTTTTAATGCTGCTAAGGAAAATAAGTCATACATCGATGCAAAAGTATTAAACTACGGTGTCGAGTTTTTCCAATATATTTTAAAAAATTATAATCAAAAAAGGAAAACATTAAATTAATGTTTTCCTTAATTTTTTCCTATTTTATCTCTTAACTCTATAAATTCAGTTTCACTTAGTTTATTTGTAGGAAAATTAATAGAGAATTTATCATTTTGATATCTAGGTAATAAGTGAATATGATAATGGAAGACGGATTGATATGCTAGTTTTCCATTATTGTTTAAAATATTTAAGTTTTCTATTTGTAATGAAGTTTTTAGTTGTTTTGCAACTTTAGTTACAGCTTTAAATAATTTTGATGCACCTTCTTCATCAAGTTCAAAAATATTTTCATAGTGTTTTTTAGGAATGACTAATGTATGACCGACTGTTACTTGAGAAATATCTAAGAATGCTAAAATATCATCATCCTCATAAACTTTATAAGCAGGTATTTCACCTTCAACAATTTTACAAAATACACACATAAAAACGATTACCTCCTGCCTTAATTATATTAAAATAGCCTTTTAAAAGCAAATAAAATATGCTATAATAATTCTAACAGGAGAAAGAGCAAATGAATAGAACAAGTTCCCATGAACAAATAAAAAAAATAATTTTAATTGCCAATTTAATTGCAGTTAGTGTTATTTTTTCCTATTTTGACAAGATGATTTCCCAAGCTGTACTCCCTTTTTTACCCACAGCAAAGATTGGCCTTGCAAATATTGTAATCTTAATAGGAGTGTATCGTTTTAGTTTTAAAGATACATTAATAATGACTACTTTAAAGGTAACACTGTCTGGTCTTTTATTTGGTGGCCTAATTAGTTTCGTTATTAGTTCAGCTGCCTCATTTATGAGTTTTTTTGGGATGTATATCTTCCATAAAGTTTTAAAAGACAAAGTCTCACCAATTTCTATTAGTGTAATTGGCGGATTCTTGCATATTGTAACACAATTAGTTGTAGTAAACTTGATTTATTCACTGGGAGATGCAATTCTTTATTATGGTGCTATTATGATTATGATTTCTCTTGTTACTTCAGTAATGATAGGCGTTGTTACTTTAAAACTTTTACCATATTTTGATAAATCAACACTTTAAGTTATCTTAAAGTGTTTTTAAAATAAAAAAGGCTTATTAAGCCTCATTATTACTTTTTGTTTTCTTTTTTTCTAAACGGATATTCATAGTCGATTTCTTCATCGAAAGTAACATAAAGTAAGTATACCATTAGTAATAAATATCTAGTTTCTGTTTGTAAGTCTTTTAAGATCAGATGGTCTTTACCTGCAGCTAAAATATAACCTTTGAAAATTTTTGAACCCCATTGACTATTTTCAAAGTTCATATATACCGTTGCAACCTTACCAATGTTAAGTCTTAAAATATTTTCTACATATGATTGCTCTTCTCTTGGTGGTTGGAATGGATTTAGAGCTGCTCCTGGACCCATCATCATGTCACCTTGTGGTATGAATTGTGGTTGTGGCATAATTGGTTGCCCGATAAACACAGGTTGTTGACCCATGCCAAATGGTTGTTGATAGAAATTCATTTTTTCCTCCTAATAACAATTTTCGCTTTCTACAGGGGCATAAAAACAATGTGCTTTAAATCGTCCGGTATTCCATTGACCGAACCATTGTGGGCGACAAGCATCTTCAAATGCATTATAAAACCAAAGAGCTCTAGATGCTGGTTCAAATCTTTCCCCTTTGATTACTCTTCTTGCTAATCTGATTTCACTTTCTCTTGCTGCTTGGTAGAAGTAACCAACCAAAGTTGCTTCAAACCCACCTGGTCTTTGGAAAACCATTTGGGTTATTGTTCTAATATCTACGAAATCAAGACAATTAGCACGAACGCGATTTACCCCAACATTACCGACCATTAGCATCCCTTGAACGCCTTCGCTTTCAGCTTCTGCTCTTATTAGTCGTACTAGTAGTTTTACTTCTGCTTCATTATATTTAATTACAGCCATGGCTTCACCCCATTAAATAATATGTTTTATGTTTGGTTTTATGATAAAAATATAAAATATCTTTAAATATTAAAAATTGTGTTATAATATAATAATAAAATAAAGTATGAATTGTAGGAGAAGTAGAAAAACATGTATAACAAAACTAAAGATGCTATTTTAAAATATGATAAAATTATTATTCATCGTCACTCAAGACCTGATGGCGATGCTTTAGGTAGTCAACTTGGCTTAAAGTACGCACTAAAAGATAATTATCCAAATAAGGAAGTATATGCTGTAGGTGATATAAGCGAACGTTTAAGTTTTATTGGAGCGTTAGATAATATTACTGATGATATATACAAAGGTGCATTAGTATTTGTATTAGATACACCTGAGGAAGTAATGATTAGTGATGAAAGATATAAACTAGGTGATTTTATAATAAAAATTGATCACCACTTACAAAGAAATTCATTTGGGGATCTTGAAATAGTTGATACAACTTATGAAAGTTGTGCATCCCTTGTTAGTAATATATTATTTAAATTAGATTTAAAAATTTCAATAGATGCTGCAAAAGCACTATTTACAGGGATTGTAACTGATAGTGGTCGTTTTCGCTATGACTCAGTTACTCCAAAAACTTTTCAAATTGCAAGTAAACTATTAGAAACTAATTTTAAAATTACTGATATTTATAATAAACTCTATGAAGAAGATTTAAAAGTAGTGAGACTTAGAAGTATGTTTACTTTAAAGTTTAAACTTACAAAGAACAATGTTGCATATATTATGACTACAAAAGAAGAATTAAAAGAACTTGATGTTGATTTTTTTATAGTATCTAGAGGAATGGTAAATACAATGAGTGGGATTAAGGGAATAGATATTTGGGTAAACTTCACAGAAGATGAAGCAAATAATGTAGTTGTAGCTGAACTTCGTTCTAGTAAGTACAATATTAACCAAATTGCTGTGAAATACGGTGGTGGCGGTCACTTAATGGCGAGCGGCGCAAGTCTTAAAGACTTTGATGAAGCAAGAAGAATGCTTGAAGATTTAGATAGATTAATTGAGGTGGAACAAAATGTCTGAATATTTAGAACAAAAACAACAAATTTTAGAAAAAATTAAAGCAAATGATAGTATTATTATCTTAAGACATATTAAACCTGATGGTGACTGTATGGGTGCATCACTTGGCTTAAGACAAATCTTAAGGGATTCATTTCCTAATAAACAAATTTATAGTATTGGTGGGATGAAAAGCCATTATTTAGATTTCTTAGGAAATGAAGATGAAGATGTAAGTGAGGAGACATATAAAAACTCACTTATTATTATTGTTGATACTGCAACAAGTGATCGTATCGATAATGATAAATATATGTTAGGTAAAGAAATTATTAAAATTGACCATCATATTCCAGTCGAAGATTATGGACACATTAATTATGTTAGGGTTGATTTCCCAGCAACTTGTGCTATAATTACCGATTTTTATGATACATTTAAAGATGAGTTAGTCTTAACTACTGAAGCAAGTCGTTATTTATTTACAGGGATTGTTACTGATACAGGTAGATTTAGATATCGTGGAGTTGGTAGTGAAGTAATGAGACTTACTGGTGAATTATTAAATACAGGAATTGATATCGAAGATATATATTCAAACCTTTATATTAAGGAACCTGAGGAATTAAGACTAATTTCATATGTTTATAAAAATTTCAAAGTTACTGAAAATGGTGTTGCATATTTTTTAATGAGTAAAAGAATTCAAAACAAATTTAAAGTAACAAATGAAGCAGCATCTGCATTAGTAAATGTTTTAGAAGGAATAAAGGGAAGTTTAATTTGGATTTTCTTTATTCAAAATAAAGATAAAATTTGGCGAGTTCGCTTACGTAGCCGTTTTATAGGTGTAAATGAGATTGCATCTAAATATAATGGTGGTGGCCATATGCAAGCAAGTGGTGCGACAGTGAACAATAAAAAAGAAATTAAAGCATTACTTAAAGATGCTGATGAACATTTAAGAGTATTCAAAGAACAAAATCCAGGAGTAAATTAATGAAAATATTAGTTACTAATGATGATTCTATATATTCAAAAGGAATATATAAATTAGCAGAAGCAGCAAAGAGTCTTGGCGATGTAACTGTTGTTGCGCCAAAGGAAGAACAAAGCGCAAAAAGCCACGCAATAGATATAAAAAACGGCTTAAATTTAGAAAAGTTCGATTTAGGTCTAGGGCTTGATGCATATACACTCTCATCAACACCTGCTGATTGTATTAGAGCAGCTTATTTTGCCTTGAAACTTGATTTTGATATTGTTTTTTCCGGAATTAATAACGGCTTAAATTTAGGTGAAGATATATTTTATTCTGGGACCATTGCTGCAATAAGTGAAGGTGCAACATTAGGTAAAAGAGGAATTGCCTTTTCTACATACGAAAATAATTTTGATGTTGTAATTAAACACTTTGATGAGATAATGGCATATTTTAAAGACAATAATTTATTTGAATATAATTTAATCTATAATGTAAATGTACCAAAAGACCCAAGAGGCATAAAAACAACTAAACAAGGTAGTACTCACTTTGATACAAGGTTTGATAATATTGTTGGCATGTATTTT
>DUVT01000282.1 GCA_012840905.1 Acholeplasmataceae bacterium | reverse complement strand
ATTACATTTCCAATTTAAGTACATTATTCAGTCCTTCGGTTTCTATACCTACTATGACCTCTGCTGACTTCTTGCGATAAACCTTTTTCGACCATATATTTATATGTTCGCAAGACCTCCCAGGGTAAGTTTAATACCTTTCCTCTTTTACTCGCCTCATTTACTTACTATTATTGCTTGATGTCTACGGGCTTTAGTTTGTATTGTAACCTTACCCATAATAGTAGCCTGATGAGATTCGTGTTCCTCGAGTCAAGATTTTGCCTCCAACTTCCTTCAGCTATTGCCTCACGATAACCACCTTGTCTTTGGCTAACACTTCGTTTGACATCTTCCCGTGTAGGAGACTTTCACTCCCTAGATATTAAACATGCCTGGCACACAATAAAAAAAAGCACTTTAAGAAAAAATCCTTAAAGTGCCTTTAATCTATATTTTTGCTTTAGGCGTTATCGATTGTAAAATCTTTTAGAGTTACGGTTGTTGAAGTGTTAAGGTTAATTAATGTTTGCATAAGTCTAACATTAATTGGCTCTAAACCTGTAACTGCTATTTTGATTTCATTATCAACGATGTTCACATCAAAGATCCAACTAGATGGAAGTAAATTAGTCCATTTAACAACCTCTTCAGTAAGTTCAGTTTCTTCATCGTAATTAAATACTAAGACGAAACCTAATACATCAGCATTTGACTGAACTTTTACCTTATAAATTGAAGTCTCTTTTACAAGTTCAACTTTATTAGTAGACGTAACGTTAATAGTATTACTTGGATCACTGTCTACAAAGTCTTTACCATCACCAACTGCAATGACAGAAATAGCAAATTGTGATACTCGAAATTCTTTTAAGTCGTATGATGTAGAAGTTGTTTCAAACTCTTCATCATTAACTTTAACAATATAACCTGTTGCATTTTCATTTGCTTCCCATTTTACAACAGTCTCTTCTAATGTAATTTCTGGTGCAGTTAATTGTACAGGCTTTGTACATGCAACTAAAGTAAGTGCAAAAACTGAAAGTAGGAATAATGTAAATAATTTTTTCATCTTAGTTACCTCCCATCGCAGCCAGGATGTTCCTTACATCTTGTAATGTTGCATCATCACCATTAATATTTGCATAGTATTTGTAGTCTTCTGTTAATTCAACTTTACCTGTAATTGTTTGTAGTAATAACATAGCATCTTCTTTAGTTACAACGCCATCTTTATTTAAGTCGCCAAACAATTCAACAGTTTCAGTTGATAAATGTACCACTTCAATACCAGTTTCGGTTGCAGTCTTAGCTGTAACTCTAACTTCAATAGTCTTATCAAGCCAAGCTTCTTTTAGAACTAATGTCTTACCATCGCCTACTTTTGTTCCATCAACATACCATCTAACAATTGTACCAGCTTCAGCACCACCATTAGGACTATTGAATGTATATTCAACTTCTAAAGTGCTACCTGTTAAGAATTTACCTTTAATCTTAACATCTGTTGCATATGGAACTGTAAGTTCAGCAATCTCAACTTCGATCTTATCTGTTGGTTTCACATTTTCAACAACAAACTTATTATCTGTAAATGGAATAGTTTTACCATTTACTTTTACTGATACTAAGATATGGTTTTCTTCTAATTCCACTGTGTAGTTTAATGTATCACCTTCACGTGCATATCTTGGACCAACTAATTTACCACCACTTGATACTTCAAGATCGAGTTCGAATTTCTCAATTGAGAATTCATCAATTTTCTTTGTTCCAGAAGATTCAATTGCATAAGCTTCGAAGGTTAGTTTTCTTTCATTTAACTTAATGAAACTATATACTGGATTATTATCATCATAAATTACATTAGCCCATGGACGTGTAT
>DUVT01000281.1 GCA_012840905.1 Acholeplasmataceae bacterium | reverse complement strand
TTTGTATAATCATCTTTACTTTTATTTTGAAAGTAATTATTTAGTCTAGGTATTGCAACAATAAAGATCGAAATTACTACATTATAAAATGAAGTAACTATGTATGAAGGAATTGTATATGTTGTAACAGCACTATCGCTTAAGAGTAAACCAAGCATAAGCTTATCTGCTTGCATATACATTAAAGAAATATTACTAATTAAAAAGATGAGAATAATTGGTTTAAGATGTTTCTTTAAGTTTATTCCTTTAAAACAAAACCCGTGCTTTTTAATAACATAAATAAAACTAATTAAATGATCTAAAATAAAAATGATTGAGACTATGTAAGTATATATAATTACATTATCTTCTCTTAAAAATCCAAATATTAAGCCAACATAAAAAACTTTCACTAAAACAGATTTAAAGGTAATAAATTTATAATTTTCAAAAGCTTCATTTAGCCATTCAACAGTTAGTAAACTACCCACAAAATGTAGCATTAAAATATAATAGATTGCTTCACCTGAATTATTGTTTACAAAGATAACATATAGTAAATATAAAAGTGTAAAAATGCCGACTAAAATGCTACTATAAATAAAAATCTCAGTAAAAGTTTTCTTAGCTTCTTCTTTATTTTCTCGAACTTTACTTAAACTTCTTACTCCATATGTAAAAATACTTACACCAGCCAGCATTAAAAAGAGTTGAAGTTCAACTTGTGCTTTTGTATAAGTATCGTAAGAGGTTTTACTTAAAGTTCTAATTACATATGGTCCAACAATTAAGGGAATTATTATATTCATTGCAGTGTGAAAAATTCTTAATAGCGCATTAAATCTTAAACTCAACTTCATAAAAACACCTATAATCTATTATTAACAAATATCTCAAGATTAAAACAATTATAAAAGTCTATACAAGTATTTAAAAATAAATTCACATATGCTATACTATTTATGGTGATTTAGATGAAGTATATAGCATTTGATATTGGCGGAACAAAAATCAAATACTCTATTATTGATAAAAACTATAACATAATTAAAAAAAACCAGATTGATACAAACGCAAAACTGGGTGGAGTTCATGTAATAAATAAAGTAATCGATATAATTAATGATTACAAAAATAAATTTGAATTAAATAGTGTTGCGATATCAACTGCTGGAGTTGTAGATCCAACTACAGGTATTATCCTTTATGCAAATGATGTTATGCCTGAATACACTGGGCTTAATTTACCTAAAATGATTTATGAAAAAACTACCCTTTTAGCTACAGTTGAAAACGATGTAAACTGTTTCGCCTTAAGCCACCTACTTTCGATTGATACAGATTATTTAATGGTTGCAGTTGGTACCGGTATAGGAGGCTCAATTGTAATAAACAAACAAATTTATCACGGAATTACAAAATCCGGTGGTGAATTTGGAAATATGATTATTGATAAAGGCAAAAGGTTTGAAGATTTAGCTTCAATAACTGCTTTAGTAAGGTATGCAAATGAATTAGGCTTAAATGTACATAACGGGCTTGATGTGTTTAATTTATATGATCAAAAAGATGAAAAAGCAACAAAAGCAGTTAATTATTTCTATAAGTATTTAGCACTTGGTCTATTAAACTTAGCCTATATTTTCAATATTCCAAAAATAATATTAGGTGGCGGAATTACTAACAGGCCAACTTTTCTAACAGAACTTATGGAAAAAATTAAACTATATGAAAATAAACCTTATAATAATACTGAAATAATAGTATCTAAAAATACAAATGATGGTGGAATGCTTGGTGCATTAGTACATCATTTAAATATTAGAAAATAAAATGGAGCGGTTCTCGTTAACTGCTCCACTTTTTATTACTTATTCTAATTTACTTTCTTAATAAAGCAACATGATAAGGATAGATTTCTGATGTCATAATCCCTTCCTTTACTCCAGGATCATTTTCCATAATTACTTTTGCTTCTTCAAAACTTTCTACTTCAATTACAACAATTCCAAAAGTTTTCTCATCGTTTTCTTCAGTCTTTCCTGCTATTATTAATTTTCCTTCTTTTAATAATTATTTTAAATAATTAAAATGACGGCCAACAACAGCTTCATCTTCTTCTGTCCAGTTTTCTACTTTGTATAGTCTTGGATCTAGTTTCAAAACATAAATAAATTGTTTCACTTGAATACCCCTTATTTTAAATCTTTTTTTATTACCTAATGTCTTATTTATAATTTCTAATAATAATTGTAAATGTTGCTTATTAGTGCGACTTGTTTATGTTATTTTGATTTACTTTTCATTATCAGTTTTTTTTTATAATATTCACCAAATGAATCAAAGGGAAGTTTAGAACGCTTCTTTATAATATTCCAAAGTTTTTCAATTTCTAGCCAATTTATAATGTCATTTTCATATGAATAATATAAAATGTCTGCGGTTGTTAAATATTCTAAATTATATTTATTAACATAAAATATAATATCTTTTAAATTATTACTACATATTACTGCATTATTTACTTTAGCAAATGCAATACAAGCAGCTTCACCCTGACCAATTATTTTTATTCCTTTCATTTGAGA
>DUVT01000280.1 GCA_012840905.1 Acholeplasmataceae bacterium | reverse complement strand
GGTACAGGAATTGTTAATGCGGGTTATGAAGTCTTAGTTGATGAAGAAGAAGATACAAGTGAAGAAGAAGGCGCTTAATGCTTTCTTCTTCCCAAATTCTTTTCAAAAAAGTTAATTTAATTCTTGACTTTAAATGTAAAAACGTGTATAATATTCGAGGTTAAAAATTACTTGAGTTTTGGTCAATCCAAAACTAAATTTTAGGCAATTATGAAACGCCCGGAAGTGTGGCAGTTATACTATTTTTAGAAAGGAGAACAGAATGCCAACAATCAATCAATTAATTAGGAAGCCACGTCAGTCTAAACCCAAGAAGACAAAGTCTCCACATTTAAGAATTAATTTTAATAGTTTAAAGAGAGAATACACAGAAGTATATTCACCTCAAAAACGTGGAGTATGTACTAGGGTTACTACGATGACTCCTAAAAAACCAAACTCAGCGATTCGTAAGTATGCTCGTGTTCGCTTATCTAATGGTATTGAAGTTACGGCATATATTCCTGGAATTGGTCACCGTCTACAAGAACACAGTGTTGTTTTAATTCGCGGTGGTCGTGTTAAAGACTTACCAGGGGTACGTTATCATATTGTTAGAGGAACACAAGATGCTACAGGTGTTGAGAATAGAAAACAAGCACGTAGTAAATACGGTGCAAAACGTGAAAATTAATAAATTAGTAAGCGAAAGGAGGAATTAGAGTGCCACGTAAAGGACATATTCCAAAGAGAAAAGTATTACCCGATCCAATATATAATTCTCCAATAGTTACTAAACTTATCAATAGTATTATGTTGGATGGGAAAAAAGGTGTAGCACAAGCAATTTTATATGGTGCATTTGACCGTGTTGAAAAACAAACTGGAAGACCTGCGCTTGATGTATTCAATGAAGCGCTAGCAAATATAACACCTCAACTAGAAGTTAGAGCTAGAAGAATTGGTGGTGCAAACTACCAAGTACCAGTAGAGGTTAGAAATGAAAGAAAGATGACTCTTTGCTTAAGATGGCTTACACAATATGCTCGCTTAAGAAGAGAGAAAACGATGGAAGAAAGATTAGCAAATGAAATTATAGATGCAGCTAACGGCTTAGGTAATGCTGTTAAGAAAAAAGAAGACACACATCGTATGGCTGAAGCTAATAAAGCATTTGCACATTATCAATGGTAATTAGAAGGAGTTAAAAGTTATGCCTCGTGAAATATCTTTAAATAAAATCCGTAATATCGGAATAATGGCTCACATCGACGCTGGAAAAACTACTGTAACGGAGCGTATTTTATACCATACAGGTAGAATCCATAAGATGGGAGAAACACATGAAGGGGCAGCTACAATGGACTGGATGGCTCAAGAACAAGAGCGCGGTATAACCATAACTTCAGCAGCAACAACAGCATTTTGGAAGGATCATCAAATTAACGTAATTGATACCCCAGGACACGTTGACTTTACTGTTGAGGTAAGTAGATCCTTAAGAGTCCTAGATGGGGCTATCACAGTATTAGATGCACAAGCAGGTGTTGAACCCCAAACTGAAACAGTTTGGCGTCAAGCAACTGAATATCATGTACCGAGAATCGTTTATATAAATAAGATGGACAAAATTGGAGCAGACTTCAATTTTTCTGTTGAAACATTACATAAGAGATTGGGAGCTAATGCTCATCCAATTCAAATACCTATCGGAGCTGAAAAGTTCTTTGAAGGTATGGTGGATTTAGTTGAGATGAAAGCATACTATTTTAGCGGTGATGAACACGAAACTTATGAAGTTAGAGACATTCCTGCTGATTTAGTAGATGAAGCTCAAATTCGTCGTGAGGAATTAATTTCTGCTGTAGCAGAACTTGATGACGAATTAATGATGATGTATTTAGAAGAAGAAGAAATTGACGTTGAAACATTAAAAGCTGCTATTAGAAAAGCAACTTTAAGTGTTAAATTCTTCCCAGTATTATGTGGTACAGCATTTAAAAACAAAGGCGTAAAATTAGTATTAAATGCAATTGTTGATTACTTACCTTCACCAGTTGAAGTTCCTGCAATGAAAGGAACTGACAAGAACGAAAATGAGGTAACTGTTGAATCAACAGACAATGCTCCGTTTGCAGCCCTTGCCTTTAAAGTTATGACTGACCCATATGTTGGTAAATTAACATTCTTCAGAGTTTACTCTGGTGTGTTAAAATCAGGTACATATGTATATAACTCAAGTAAGGGTAAAAAAGAACGTATTGGTAGAATCCTCAAAATGCATGCTAATAACCGTACAGAGGTTAAGGAAGTTTACGCTGGAGAAATTGCTGCTGCAGTTGGTTTAAAGGAAACATATACTGGAGATACACTATGTGATGAAGGCAAATATGTAATCTTAGAGTCTATGAATTTCCCTGAACCGGTTATTCATGTAGCTATTGAACCTAAAACAAAAGCAGACCAAGATAAGATGGGTGCTGCCCTATTAAAATTAGCTGAAGAAGACCCAACATTTAAAGCATATACAGATCCTGAAACAGGACAAACTATTATTGCTGGTATGGGAGAACTCCATCTAGATATTATTGTTGACCGCTTAAAGCGTGAATTCAAGGTTGAAGCTAATGTTGGTACACCACAAGTTTCATACCGTGAAACAATTACTAAGACTGCAGAAGTTCAAGGTAAATTCGTTAGACAATCAGGTGGTCGAGGTCAATACGGTGACGTTTGGATCCGTTTTGAACCTAATCCAGGAAAAGGATTTGAGTTTGTTGATGCTATAGTTGGTGGTGTTGTACCAAGAGAGTACATTCCAGCTGTTAAGAAAGGACTTGAATCAGCGTTACTAAATGGTAACTTAGCTGGTTACGAAACAATTGATGTAAAAGCGACTTTATTCGATGGTTCATACCATGAAGTTGACTCAAGTCAAATCGCATTCGAAGTAGCTGCAAGTTATGCATTCAAAGAAACTAAAACTAAATGTGATCCGGTTCTATTAGAACCAATTATGGATGTAGAAGTAACTGCACCTGAAGAATATTTAGGTAACGTTATTGGTGACTTAACAAGTCGTCGTGGTCGAATTGAAGGCCAAGAAGCTCGTGGAAACTTACAAAGTGTAAGAGCATTAGTTCCACTATCACAAATGTTTGGTTACGCAACAGCTCTTAGAAGCAATACGCAAGGACGTGGAAATTATACAATGCAATTTGCTAGATATGAAGAATGTCCAAAATCGATTGCTGAAGAGGTAATTAAAAATAGATAGCAAGTTACAATTTTAACAATTTACTTGCAATATGCCAAAAATTATTATAAAATATATTTAAATAAAATAGGAGGAAATTCTAAAATGGCAAAAGAAAAATTTATACGTACTAAACCGCATGTTAATATTGGTACTATTGGTCACGTTGACCACGGTAAAACTACATTAACATCAGCTATTACTAAAGTATTAGGTAAAAAAGGTTTATCTAAAGTATTAGACTATGAACAAATCGATGGTGCTCCAGAAGAAAAAACTCGTGGAATCACTATCAATACTTCTCACGTAGAATATGAAACAGAAAAGCGCCATTATGCACACGTTGACTGTCCAGGACATGCTGACTACGTTAAGAACATGATCACTGGTGCTGCACAAATGGATGGAGCTATTCTTGTAGTAGCTGCAACTGACGGACCAATGGCTCAAACTCGTGAGCACATCTTATTAAGCCGTCAAGTAGGTGTTCCTCGTCTAATCGTATTCATGAACAAATGTGATATGGTTGATGACGAAGAATTATTAGACTTAGTAGAAATGGAAATTCGTGAATTATTAAGCGAATATGACTTCCCAGGTGATGAAGTACCAGTTATCCGTGGTTCTGCATTAAAAGCTATGGAAGGTGATCCAGCATACGAACAAAAAGTTGTTGAATTAATGAACGCAGTAGATGAATATATTCCAGATCCAGTTCGTGAAGTTGACAAACCATTCTTAATGCCAGTAGAAGACGTGTTCTCAATTACAGGTAGAGGAACAGT
>DUVT01000279.1 GCA_012840905.1 Acholeplasmataceae bacterium | reverse complement strand
TCATTTTCTTTACCTTCAAATGGTAAAGCTGAACACTGTGGATGGGCAATTTGAACCCCCGAAAAAAATTCATTATCAGCATACATTACAAATGTTTGCGCATCTGAACTAACATGATAACTAATATTCATCTCTGTTGAACTATCTTCACCAGGGCTAGTAATAATCATTTTAGCCTCTACATTAGCCCTAACATTAAAATTTACTACAGTTAACATAAATACAACAAAAATGACTAGAAAGAATTTAAAATTCTTTTTCACTCTTCTACCTCCAAATCAAGTTATAATCACTTTAATTATACCATAATAATGACAAAACAAAAAAATCTTTTAAAGAAAATTAAAAGATTTTTTTGTTGCTAAATATTACATAAATTTGAATTGTTATTTAACCAATTTAGACAATCTTCCATTACTTCTTCTCTATTTTTTTCTACCATTAATTCGTGTCTTGCATCTTCATACAATTTCAAATCTAGATTTTTGATATTTTGTTTTCTTAAAGTGTTATATAAACGCAGTACTAGTTTTTTTAATCCGCCAACAGGGTCCATACTACCACTTATTATGTAAATTGGTAAATCTTTAGGAATCAACTCGAAATTATGATTAATTTCTTTTAATCCTTTAAAGAAATCTCGATAAAATGATGCACTAAATATTCCACCGCAATATGGATCACTTATATATTTATCAACTTCAGCTTCATCACGATTTAACCAATCAAGTTTTGTCCTATTTGGTTTAAATGGCTTATTGAAGCCTGAAAAAGTGAGGTCATGTAATTTTTTACTACGATATCTTGCACCTTTTAATTTACAAATTAACTTTGCATAAAAAATTCCAAAGTTAAGTGGAAGCGTAGCTTGTTTTGCAGATCCACAAAGAATTATTCCATTAATTTTTTTACCATGTAATTGACTAAATCTTTGTACTACAAATGACCCCATACTATGTCCAAAGAGGAATAAAGGTAAATTTGGGTATTCCTTCTTAATCATTTCTACAATCAACAAACAATCATCTACTAAAGTTTGAAATCCATCATCTGTGTCAATATATCCATATTCATCACCATCAGAAATCGAATCTTTATGTCCACGATGATTGTGTCCATAGACAATATAATTATTATTTGCTAACAACATAGCAAAATCTTTATATCTTTCGATATGTTCTCCCATTCCATGATTAAGCAGCACAACACCTTTTACGTTATTTAAATTATCAGGTTTATGAATATATAATTTAACTTTCCCTTCTCTACTAAGTGTTAAAATTTTTTCCTCTACCAACATAGTATTGTCCTCCTTATTTCAGACTTTTTAGGAAACTACTCCCCAAAGTTGGTGATTTTACATTAAAATTATCGCAAATTGTCGCAGCTATATCTGCAAATGTTTCTCTAACACCTAAATCTCTACCTTTTAATTTATTATTATAAACAAGTAGAGGCGTATATTCTCTAGTATGGTCTGTTCCTGTGTGAGTAGGATCATTACCATGGTCTGCACAAATGATTAATAAATCATCATCATTTAATTTTGGTAACATTTTTTCAAGATTACGATCAAACTCTTCTACTGCTTCAGCATAACCTATTGCATTACGTCTATGACCATATAGAGCATCAAAGTCAACTAAGTTAACAAAACATAAACCAGTAAAGTCTTTATCTGTTAATTCAATTGTAATATCCATTCCATGTTGGTTACTCTTAGTTTTATGTGATTCAGCTATACCTTGTCCATCAAAAATATCATAAATTTTTCCAACAGATATTACATCATAACCTGCTTCACTTAAGTAATCCAAAGCAGTTTTTTCAAATGGTTTTACCGAATAGTCATGACGATTAGCTGTTCTCGTAAAATTATCTTTATTTGTACCAACAAATGGTCTTGCGATGATTCTACCAACTTGCCAATTTGGATTTTCTAATGTAATTCTTCTTGCAATTTCACAAACCTTATACAGTTCTTCTAAAGGAATAACAGCCTCATTTGCAGCAAGTTGTAATACAGAATCGGCAGAAGTATAAATTATTATCGCTTTTGTATTTATATGTTCTTCGCCTAATTCTTTAATAATTTCAGTCCCACTAGCTGCATAGTTTCCGATAAATTTATGGCCAGTTTCACTTTCTAATTTTTCGATTAATTCAGCTGGAAAGCCATTATCTTGAAATGATGGGAATGGTGTTCTAACATTTAAGCCCATGATTTCCCAATGACCTGTTAAGGTGTCTTTACCTACACTAACTTCTTTCATTTTTCCAAATAATGCTAGTGGTTCTTCTACTTTTGGCGTGTTATTTACATCAGTAAGATTACCAATACCTAATTTTGCTAAGGTAGGAATTGAAAACGTTGGTTTCGCATAAGAGAGATGTTTTAAGGTGTTTGAACCTTCATCTCCATATTTAGCTGCATCTTCCAAAGCACCAATACCAAGGGAGTCTGCAACTATTAAAAATATTCTTTTATATTTCATATAATCTTCCTTTCATTATTCTTTAGGAAATTGTCTTGCTCTTGGATGAGCTTTTAAATAAGTATCTTTTAATTGTGGGTTAGTAATATGTGTATATATTTCTGTAGTACTTATATCCTCGTGACCTAATAATTCTTGAATTAAACGTAAATCTAGTCCACGTTCTAATAAATGTGAAGCAAATGAATGTCTTAGCATGTGAGGGGTAATCTTTTTCTTTATCCCAGCTTCAATTCCTTTTTTTCTTAATATTTGATAAAATCCTGCACGGCTAATACATTTTCCATGACTATTTAAAAATAAATAATCATGTCTTAAATGACGAATAAGTACAGGTCTTGCCTCAGATAAATATAATTTTAATGTATCAATTGCTTGTTTATTTATTGGAACAACTCTTTCTTTATTTCCTTTTCCAAGAACATTTATTAAACCTTGTTTTAAGTGTAAATCAGTTGTCTTTAAATTAACTAATTCACTTACCCGTAACCCACAAGCGTAAGCAACTTCGATCATTGCTTTATTTCTAATTTCAGCAACAGAATCTGTTTTTAAACTATTAAGTAATAACTTAATTTCCTGAATAGATAAAACAACAGGAAGTTTCATTTCTTTTTTTGGATTATTAATAGCTTTTGAAACATTTCTTGTAGTGTAT
>DUVT01000278.1 GCA_012840905.1 Acholeplasmataceae bacterium | reverse complement strand
TATTACAGATATTTTAGAAAAAGATGAAAACGGTAATGACACGAATGTACTGAAATTGAAAATTGGTAGAGATTACAACGCTAGCGATATTAATGCAGAAGGTGCTTCTCCATGTATCGCTAACCCGTTCTTCGTTTCATATATGTACAACGTTCTATTTGAAGATATTTACAGTCTTCAAGCAGCAATCGTTGATGAAAATGGTAATGTTATCGAACGTTATCATACAAACTGGCGTGAATGGGTAAATACATTATCTCCAACATTTGTTCATACTGCTACAGGTACAACTCAACACTCACAAGCATATGACTTTATGTATAAGAAACATAGTGAAAGAGAAAGTAACTACTTATATGTAAAAGCACGTGAGGAAAGAGTTACAGCAGCAAACTATGAAGAAATGTCTCACTTATATCCAGGTGTTAACATTGGTGATAAGATTGTTGAAAAGACAAAAATCTCATACTTTGAAGATTTAAGTACAGTAGTTTATGGTTACTTTAACTTTAATGAAAACAAGTTCTATTCTGATAAAGCAATGAATAATGAAGTTGCTGGCGAAGAAGGAATGAACTATGTTGATTTAGATAAAGGTCTAACTTACATGTGGGATGGAAGTAGGTTTGAAGAGACTGATCATGGATATGTTATTGGTGGATTCCAAGCACGCGATGAAGATGGTAACTTCTTATATGATGAAAATGGAAATCCAATTCAAGACGTATTAACACTTGATCAATCAAACATACAAAACGAAAAATATAATATTCAATCTGAAGTTGCACCACCGATCTTCCAGTTTGCTCTTCGTTTCGAATTGACTGATAAAGGTCTAAAAACAACTTTACTAGAAAATTCTATTATTGAAGGTAAAGGAAGAAGTTATACGGAAAATGGTAGCAGAACAAAATTCTCACATGATTCTAAATTGTTTAAAATTGATGTTATTCCATTTATGACAAGCAATGGTTCTAGCGATAGTGAGGGACAAATTATCCTTCCTGACGGAAGTGGAGCTATCATATCATTCAACAGCCCAAAAATTTCTCTAGGTTATAATGCTTTTGCAAAACGCATTTATGGCCCAGATAAAGCATTTGTTTTCGATGAATCACAAGAAACAGAAGCAAACAAGAGACTGATGTTTGGTATGTTTGGATTCCTTGATAAGACAAATAAAAAAGGTGTCCTAGCAATCGTTGATAGAGGTGCGAGTCAAACTGAAATATATGCGAACTTTAAACGTGCAATTGCAACAAGTAAAAACATAGCTTATTTCACAGCTCATATCCGTGAAAATGAAACAGTTTATGTTGGGTCTGCAAGAACAGAGTTTAATAAATGGGCGAATGATAGAAGTAATACAGACTTTAGTTACATCTATCAATTTATGTCAGAAGAAGAATTTATTGATGATAGTGGTAATATTGAATATGTTACCCTAGCTAATAAATATCGTGATTATTTAATCCAAAAATATAATTTACAAGAAAAAGATACTACTAGCTCAAACGTACTTGCATTAAACTTCTTAGGTGCGTTTGAAAAACGCGAAGTAACTTTAGGTTTCAGACACAATGTAGAATACTCACTAACTACCTTTGAACAAGCTCAAGCAATTATCGAAGAATTGCAATCTGAAGGTGGCGAGGAATTTGCAGTAAGCTACACTGCATGGACTAAACATGCAATGGAACCAAGAGCTACTAACAAAGTTAAAGTATCTAAAGTTTTAGGAGATGCAAAAGGAATTCTTTCCTTCCAACAATTCCTAGACGAACAAAATATTAATTTCTATCCTGAAGTTAGAATTACAAGTAACAAAGGTTACGATTATAGCTTCTGAAACATGAAATATACATCAAAAACTATTGGTGGAGCATTATCACAACATCGTGAGTATGACCTTGCAACACGTAGAGCAAGCGATACAATTACACCAGTTGCAATGTTATCACCAAGATACTATGTTGAGTATATTTCAAGATACTTACCATCATATCAAAAACTTGGCTTAAACAGCGCCTTTGTAAGTGATATTGGTAATGTAAAAGCTGGAGATTATGCAAGATCTAGAATTACTTATCCTGAACAAGGAATGCAATATCAAATTTCTGCTCTTGATAAGGTAAGTGAAAACTTAGATTCATTGATGCTTTCAGCTCCATATGATTATGCAATTAAATATGTTGATTTAGCAGTTAACGTACCGCTTGAATCAACATTACTTGGATACTATGACTATTCAATCCCATTCTATCAATTGGTTGTAAGTGGATTGTTTGATTATGCAGGACCTGCTATTAACTATGATAGTGAGAGAAGTCCTAACTGGTACTTACTAAAAGCGTTAGAAACAGGTTCTAACCTATACTTCTTAATATCTGCAGAAGATACTAAGGTCTTACTAGATACAGATTATACAATGTTCTATAATACATACTATCCAAACTGGAAGAATGAAATTATTAGACTTAATAGTATAATCAATAGTGTTGGAATTCATGAATCAAGATTAGTAAGTCATAAGATTCTAGCAGATAACATTTATGAAGTTGGTTATGATAATGGTCTGAAATTAATTATTAACTTTACAAATTCGCCTTATTATGACTATAACAGTGGTTTATCAGTAAGAGCGAATTGGTTTGTAGTTACTGAGGAGGCTAATTCATGAGTAAAATTAAAGAACTATTCAATAAGTTAATAGCTTCCATAGTTCAAGGTTTGAAATTTGTTGGTAAAAAAATTGGTGCTGTTCTTGAAAAACTTGGAATTCTCAAGTTTTTCAAGAAACTTGGCGACCTACTTCTTTACTTACCAAGAAAGTTAACTGCTGATTGGACTTGTAGAAAAAAACAATCTGCATGGGGTGTAGTATTTACAGTACTCTTAATTATCGGTTTGGTTTATTTCTTTATAATTCCATTCTTTATAACTATCGTTTATAGTTTCTCAAGAGTTGATAACCTAAGAGTAATTTCATCAACTCAAGAGCATGTTGGGATTGTAACGGAATGGATTGGTTTAGATAACTTTAGATATATTCTAAAAGAACATTCTACATTCTCAACAGCATTAGTGAATTCTTTCTTTGGTACAATCTTTGAAACCTTGTTTATCTTGATTTTTAGTTTGATTATCGCTGTTGTATTAAACTCTAAGTTTAAAGGAAGAGCATTTGTAAGAGCTGTGTTCTTTATGCCAGTTATTTTCAACTCACAAGCAGTTGATGTAGCTATGCGAACAGGAGCACAACTTGTAGATACGCTTGAAGCTAGTCAAATGTCAGTATTCACAATGGGCTTTAATATGATGGATTTCTTACTAGAAGCAAACCTGCCACAGAATGTTGCTACATTCTTAGGTGGAATGACTAGCCAAATTTATGATGTAATTTCATTCTCAGGTGTACAAATCTTAATCTTCCTAGCAGGTATTCAATCAGTTCCTAAACATTTATATGAAGCAGCAAAAATTGAAGGTGCAACTCAATATGAAATTTTCTGGAAAATTACATTCCCGATGGTTTCTCCATTGATGTTAACAGCTGGTGTTTATACTGTAGTAGACTCTTACTTACGAAGCGAACTTTTAACTACAATTAATGTCTTCAGTAGTGCAGGTGTTCGTAACTTACAAAGAGGGTTAGGGTTACTAACTAACTATGGTATACATGCTGCTATGTCACTATTGTTTGCACTATCCTCAATTATAATAATAGCATTAGTCCTCTTTGGACTATCGAAGTTGGTGTTCTATTATGACGAGTAATGAAAAATTAACTTTAAAACAAAAATTTAATAAGTTTAAGTCTGATTGGAATGATCCGACAAATAAGAAGGTAAGAGTAAGAAAGACAATGTTCTTTACTGGTTCTTTAATTAGAACTTTGCTCTTAATTGGTTTAGTATTTATAATACTTTTACCAATATTCCAAAAGATTTCCTTTGCGTTCCGTCATCCAAGTACAATTGCGGATCCGCAAGTTATTTGGATTCCTTCAGAATATAGTATTTTAAACTTTAGAATTGCTTGGCGATTACTTGATTATGGAGTAACAATTTGGAATACGATTTTACTAGCGTTTGTTTCAATGGTACTTCAAATCATGTCAGCTGCTTTAGTTGGTTATGCTTTTGCAAGACTAAAGTATAAAGGTAGTGAAGTGTTATTCTACTTAACACTACTTACACTAGTTATTCCTTATGAAACATTGCATGTTGCGAGAACATTATTCTTCTCCAACTCTACATTCTTTGGTATTCCGTTAATCGGTAATGTATTTGCAATTTTCATAATGTCGGCATTCGGTCAAGGTATTCGTTCAGCAATCTTCATCTACATTTTCCGACAATTCTTTAGAGGCCTACCTCCTGAATTGGAAGAAAGTGCTCAAGTTGACGGTGCTGGTGTAATTAGAACTTTCTGGAGCGTAATGCTGCCAAACGCTCGAGGAGCTATTGTTACTGTTTCATTATTCTCATTTGTATGGCAATGGAACGATTATTACTTTGCTAGCTTATTTAACTATACTGAAGGTGGATTTGCAGTTCTATCTACAAGACTTGCAGGTGGAACTGATAGACTCTTTACTGTTATTTCAGGTTGGGTAGCTGCAGGTATGGACTTCTTTAAAGATATTACTGATGAATCTATTCGTCATAACTCTTTATTCCATGGTCTAATTTCTAATACTGCTGCCCTACTAATGATGCTTCCTCTATTAATTGGATATTTCTTCTTCCAAAGATTATTCGTAGAGAGTATCGAAAGAACAGGTATTGTTGGATAACTTTATATAAGGCACTACATTTATTGTAGCGCCTTAATTTTTGAGGTGTATATGAATATTAAAGATTTGTCTTTAAGAGAAAAAGTTGGTCAAATGTTGATGTTTGCTTTTCATGGCACAGAATTTACTGACCAATTAAAAACATTTAGTGGAGAATTTAAGTTAGGGGGAGTAGTGCACTTTGCAAGAAATATTAAAAATGTAAAACAAATTGCAAAGTTAAATCAAGACTTGAAAGATAGTTTTGCTATTTCTCCTTTTATTTCTTTGGATCAAGAAGGTGGACCAGTTATCCGTGTGATGAGTGGTATTACTCCACTTCCTGGTGCAATGGCACTTGCTAGTTCAGAGTTTGGAAAAGAAAACATTTATAATATTACTAAAGCTGTTGCAAATGACTTAAGACATTTAGGGTTTAATTTAAATTTTGCACCAGTGGGAGATATTAATAATAATCCGAAAAATCCAGTGATTAATTCAAGAAGTTATTCTGATAATCCAAAAGTCGTTGCTAGTTGTAGTAAAGATGCATTTTTAGGTTTTCAAGCAGGAGGTATTCTTCCTACAATTAAACACTTCCCTGGCCATGGTAATACTAGTGTAGATTCGCATGTTGGCTTACCAGTAGTAGAAGCAAGTTTAGAAGAAGCATTTAATACGGAACTCGTTCCATTTATTGAAGCTATAAACTCAGGCATTGATGGGGTAATGATGTCACATATTTTATATAAAAAACTAGATGAAAATTACCCTGCATCTTTATCGAAGAAAATTATTACCGAGTTATTAATTGAAAAATTAGGATACAAAGGTTTAATTGTGACTGACAGTTTAACAATGGGTGCAATCTTCAATCGCTTTACAATTGAAGAGATTATCTATCATGGTGTTAATGCTGGTAATGATATTTTAATTTTCTGCGGTAGAGCTGATGTTAATGAACAAAGATTTATTTATAATAAATTTGTAGAGCTTGTAGAAAATGGAAGAATTCCAATTGAAAGAGTTAACAGGTCAGTAGAAAAGATTTTAAAACTAAAACAAAAATATAATCAAAATGAAATTGATCTAGGAAAAATTAATTTAGAAACTAATAACGAATTAGCGCGTGAACTTCAAGAAAAAAGCGTGACGATTGTAAAAAATGAAGGATTAATTCCTCTTAAATCAATCGAAAAGGTTTTAGTGTTATTTCCAAAGATTAATGTATTTAGTTTAGTTGATAATGAAAACCAAAAATATGAGACTCTGAACAAGTTTTTAGATGTTGATGAAGTAATTTATGATTCAAGTAAAGAAAACTTCTCATATATCAAAGAAATAGCAAAAGAATATGATAAAATTATTATGGCAACTTATAATATCGTTGATAATGATTATCAAGTTGAATTATTTAACTTACTTGATAAAGACAAAGTATTAGTTGTTGCATTAAGATCTCCTTATGATTTAAATAAGCTAGAGGATTGTAGTAATTATGTATGTTGCTATGAAGCTACACTTCCTGCTTTACTTGCTCTAAGTAAAGTCTTAAAAGGTGAGATTAATGCAGTTGGCAAGTTGCCAGTAAAGTTGAGGTGAAAAAAATGAAAGTTATTAAAGTTAAAGATTATGCTGAGTTAAGTAAAGTTGCTAGTGATATCATTAGCGATTTAGTAAAGGAAAAAGAAGATGCAGTTTTAGGACTTGCAACTGGTAGTACACCAATTGGTTTATATAAAAACTTAATTGAAAAGTACAATAATAAAGAAATTTCTTTTTCGAAAGTTACTACATTTAACTTAGATGAATATTGCAATTTACCAAGAGAACATGAACAAAGCTACTATTCATTCATGCATCAAAATTTATTTAACCACATAGATGTAAAACCAGAAAACATTAACCTTCCTAATGCAATTGGTGATGACTTAGAAGCTTTATGTGAAGAATACAATGAAAAGTTAAGTAAAACACAAATTGATTTACAAGTTTTAGGTATTGGTGGAAACGGACATATTGGTTTTAATGAACCAGGTACTCCGTTTGATCAAGAAACGTTTGTAGTTGAACTAGCAGAAAAGACTAGACAAGATAATGCTAGATTCTTTAGTTCAATTGATGAGGTTCCAACACATGCAATTACAATGGGAATTAAAAATATTATGGCCGCAAAACAAATTTTATTACTAGCATCTGGTGCTGCAAAGCAAGACGCTGTGAAAAAATTAATTGAAGGCGAGATAACTGAAAAATTTCCTGCATCTGTATTAAAAAAACATGATAATGTAATTGTTATAATAGATGAAGAGGCAGCGGGAGCGCTAGAAAAATAGGGTTGGGTAATTTTAGAAAATTACCAAAAATTTATTTTGTACAAAAACCAATTAATTGTTGCAAATTTATTGGTTTCATTGTATAATACTAATGTAATCCCTTTCACACAGGGGAAGTAAACAAGGGTTATAATATCCTAAAATATAGAGGAGGAAAAATATGAAAAAGTGGATAGCATTTTTGCTTATCTTAGTTTTAGGCCTAGCTCTTTATGGGTGTGACGATCCAGATAATAATGGAGAAGACAAGGTTAATATTACAGGTGTTGTAATTGAAGGTAATCCAACTCAAATGGAAGTTGGAGATACTAAACAATTAACTGCACGTGTTGAACCTGAAAACGCACTACAAGAAGTAGTTTGGTCAAGTAAAAATGAAGAAATTGCTACTGTTGATGAAACCGGTTTAGTTACAGCTGTAGGAGAAGGTCTAGCTGAAATCGTAGCAACTTCAAAATCTAATAATCGTCATTCTAGAACAGTGACTATCCAAGTTGTAAAACCTATAGTATATGATGATCCAACAGGTGTTGAAATATCTACTTCAGTTCTAGAATTTGAAGTTGGTTCAAGAATTAATCTTAAAGCAACAGTATTCCCTAATGAACCTAATGAAGAGACAGGAACAGCTGGTGCAAGAC
>DUVT01000277.1 GCA_012840905.1 Acholeplasmataceae bacterium | reverse complement strand
GCAGTAGCATCATCAAATACACTTGCTGATCGTCGTTATCAAGTTCCAGCAATCGGAACTATGGCTCACTCTTGGGTTCAAATGTTTCCAACAGAATTAGATGCGTTTGTAACATATTGTAAGTTATATCCCGATTCAGCATTACTTTTAGTTGATACATATAATGTAATTAAAAGTGGGGTTCCAAATGCGATAAAAGCATTTAATCAAGTTTTAGTACCTAAAGGTAAAAGACCAGTAGGAATTAGACTTGATTCAGGTGATATTGCCTACCAAAGTAAAGTAGCAAGACAAATGCTAGATGAAGCAGGTTTTCCCGATTGTAAAATCTTTGCTTCGAATTCGCTTGATGAATATTTAATTCGGGATTTAATTTTCCAAGGTGCAAAAATTGATGCTTTTGGAGTTGGTGAAAGACTTATCACTGCAAAAAGTAGCCCTGTTTTTGATGGTGTTTATAAATTAGTTGCAACTGAAATTAATGGCGAAGTTATACCTAAAATTAAAGTTAGTGAAAATGTAGGTAAAATTACTACACCACACTTCAAGAAATTGTATCGTTTATATGATCGCGAAACTAATAAAGCAGAAGCTGATCTATTAACAGTTTACGATGAAGAAATTGATGATACAAAACCACTTGAGATTTTTGATCCAATTGCCACTTGGAAACGTAAGACACTAACAAACTTTAGAAAAGAAGAATTATTAATTCCGATTTTCTTAAACGGAAAGAAAGTTTATAATAGTCCGAGTATTGAAGAAATTAGAAAATATTGTAAGGAACAACTAGACACTCTTTGGGATGAAGTTAGACGTTTAGAGTTTCCACATAAATATTATGTTGATTTATCTCAAAAACTTTGGGATATTAAATATGAGTTATTAAATCAACAAAAATAGAACCTAATTTGGTTCTATTTTTATGTTTAAAAAAAACTATTAAAATTGACAAAAAAATGTTATAATTATTTTTGTTTGGAGGAATACCGATGAAAAATATAGGAACAATCTCATTAGGAATAAAAGCGCCAATTATTAAACCTGGTTCTGACGTAGCAGAAATAGTGTGTAATAGCTTAAGTAAAGCAATTGAAGAAGATGGGGTAAAATTAAATGACCGTGATGTAATTTGTATTACAGAATCGGTAGTGGCCATTAGTCAAGGAAACTTTGCAAAAGCTAGTGACATAGCAACTTCTATTAAAGAAACTTTTAATTGTGAGACAATTGGTGTTGTGTTTCCAATTTTAAGTAGAAATAGATTTTCTATGCTTTTAAAAGGAATTACACTTGGCACAAAAAATCTAGTTCTACAACTCTCTTATCCAGGTGATGAGGTAGGAAATAAATTAATTAAAGAAACTGACTTAATAAATTTAAATATTAATCCTTACCAAGACAGTTTTACTTTAGAAGAATTTAGAAAGTTATTTCCAAGTACACCACATCAATTTACAGGTATTGATTATGTTGATTACTATCATGAGATAATTGGTGAAAACGGGAAGATAATATTTGGGAATAATCCAAAAGAAATTTTAAAATATACTGATAATGTTTTAGTTGCAAGTATTCATAATAGAAAACTAATAAAAAATGAACTTGAAAAAGCTGGAGCTAAGGTTGTAAAAACGTTAGATGAGATATTAAACAAACCAGTTAACAATTCAGGTTTTAACAAAGAATATGGATTATTAGGTTCTAATCTTGCTGCTAATGATGAAGTTAAACTCTTTCCGAGAGATTGTTTCGAATTGGTTAATAAAATTCAAACAAAAATTAAAGAAAGATTTAATATAAATTTAGAAGTAATGATATATGGTGATGGGGCCTTTAAAGATCCTCAAGGTGGAATCTGGGAGTTAGCTGATCCTGTAGTTTCTCCTGGATATACTGAAGGACTAAAAGGAACCCCAAATGAGTTAAAGTTAAAATATTTAGCTAGTAAAGTTGAAAGCGAAGAAAAGGTTAAAGAATTAATTAAAAGTAAATATAATAATCAAACAAATAATAATGATTCTTTAGGAACTACCCCAAGACAGATTGTTGATTTGCTAGGTAGTTTAGCTGATCTTACAAGCGGATCTGGAGATAAAGGAACACCATTTGTTTTAATTAAAAACTATTTTACTAATTATGCATCTGAATAAAATAATCTGGGCTATAAAGTAATAAAATTATATTTGCTCTAATTATAGTAAATAGCCAAGTATATCAGTAAATTTCTGATTAATACTTGGCTATTTTTATTTGCACTACGTATTTATTATTTTAAAAGTTTTATTAATTGTTTTAGTTTTTCTTCATCAATATTTCCATTGTGTGAGTTAGGTGTACGAACGCATGTTCCGAAATGAAAAGATTTTGCATTTGTTTTTGCTTTTATGTTTTCTACATTAGCTAAAGTTAGTCCGCCACCTAACAATATTTCTAAATGAGTTGGCATTTTTATAATCTCTTTTAATATTTCAAGATTTTCTTCAATATTTCCCATACCACCTGCTGTTAGGACAGTAGTTACTTGTGGGTACTTAGCTAGTGCTTTAATCGCTTTTTTTATATTTGGAGTTCTATCAATTGCTTTATGAAATGTAACATCTAATGTATCACATACTTCTAAGAGAGTTTTTAGTTTATCTTCATCAATTTCATGGTTTTCATTTAATACACCAAAAACTACTCCATTAGCACCTAAGCTTTTTACAATATCAATATCTTTTTTCATATTTTCTATTTCAAAACCAGCATAAACAAATGAATTTGAATGTGGTCTAATCATTACATTAACAGGAAGTTTAGTGCTTTTAATTGTACTTTCAATTACTGCAT
>DUVT01000276.1 GCA_012840905.1 Acholeplasmataceae bacterium | reverse complement strand
GTATCCATTGAGTCATTTCCACCATTATAGAAGAAATAACGGATATTGTACTTTTTAAATACTTCTAATAATCTCTTATAATCTGTATCATCTTCTTCTACATTCTTTAGTTTATATCTAACAGATCCTAAAGCTGATGATGGAGTATTTTTTAATAATTCTAATTCACTCACATCTTCTTTTCTTATATCAAATAATCTTTCATTAAGAATACCTACGATACCATGTTCTGCACCGTAAATATCTGTAATTGCATCATGTTTTAATGCTTCTAAAAATACACCTGCCGCACTAGCGTTAATAACAGATGTTGGTCCACCTGACTGACCGAATAGAACAGCACCTTTTAATACACTCATTTTCTTTCCTCCTAAAATAATCCTTATATATTATACTAAAATCTTTATCAAATTACAATAATGAAACCTTTTCATAAATCTTTTAAGGTTAAAGTAAACTCATAAAAGTCTTTAAACGAACCATTTTTGTGCATTGAATAGTCTAAATTTTGGGAATTGATTATATTATCTGTAATTAGATAAGTATCTATTCCAAGTTTTGCAGCAACCAAATCTTCTTCTACATCATTACCAACCATCATACATTCATTTGGATTTTTATTTATCTTTTCCAAAATCTCTAAATAGTATTTTGGATTCGGTTTACAAAAACTAGAATTTTCAAATGTAGTAATTAAACTAAAGTCATTTTTATTAAGGTCACCCCATTTAATTCTATTGTAAGTTGCTACTTGGGGAAACAGGGGATTAGTTGCTAAAACTAATTGATAGTTTTTTTCTTTTAATACCTTGATTGCCTTATGGGCATATTCATTTTCTTTTACAATCTTTTTAATTTCATTGAAATCAGTTTGATAATAATCTAAAAATTCTTTTTCAAAAAAATATAACTGATCAGGCAAAAAGACTGAGAAACGATCCCAAAAAGCTTGTTCATTAGATATGCTCCCATCGTTTGCAAGCATTGCCTTAACACCTTCAAAGACAGCATTTAAAACAACACCTTTAGGATACCCATGATGAAGAAACTTTTCTTCAATCCCAGCAAAATATAACTTTATAAATTCATTTTGGTCAAACGCTAATAATGTACCATCTAAATCAAATAAAATTGTATTAATCATCTCTTCTCCTTTAACACACCTTTAAGATTATATCAAAACTCAAAGTATAAGTCAAAAATCATTATCTTAATTTTAGTGGTGTTGTAAGACAAGTATTACTACCTCTAAATGTATCAATTTTTGTTGAAGCAACAAGTCCATTATAATGAACTTCCATTACGCCTTCAAAATTTTTTGGTAACCAAATACCAATAAAACCATTTGCCATTGAATACACTTCTTTTTCAATTAATTTATTTCCAAAATTATCTACTATTTTTAGAAAAAACTTTTCATTAACTAGTTCACTTCTACATGAAATCAAATTATGCTTTTTACATGGATGAGTATTATTTATATATGGTGCAAATGATAAATAAAATTTATCTTTTGGAATATTTAATTCTATATTAGTTTTCCCATCACTTAATTTTAACTTTTCACCTGTAATAGATGCACTTAAGCCTTGGTAGTCTTCATTATTTCTATCTAATGTTTCTACAATTTCTTCTGTAGATAAATTATTTAACTTATATTTTTCAATTAAACTAGTTTTACTTAAATTAGTATCTAATTTATTTATGCTAGTAATAGCAAAAATTACTATAATTATAACTATACATAAAATAAAAAAGGGTTTGTTTTTTAAATTATTCTTACTCATTATTATATCCTTTCTAGTAGGCATTACAAAAACCCTATATCAAAAGATATAAGGTTGCCTTGACACAAATCCTTATAAAGATTTTAAATAAAATTTTTTCAAACGTTTTTTACTAACATCTCGATTGTTAATTCATGTAAGTTTGGACTTCTTATTAACCATTCTAAGATTAATACTCTTGTGTCTATGTCAGAGTCCATAACTAATTTCTTTAAGTTTTCGCTATACTTATTTTTACTTAATATTTCGTTTAGTTCACTATTTATTTCTTCTTCGGTTAAATATACTCGCTTATGTACACTATAATAACTTTTTGGTTCAACGTTTTTAGTTAATTTTAAAGCCTCATCACTTGATATGAATTTTGTTGGATTAGAATAATCAAAAAGATGTTCATATTCTTCAGGCTTTTTTACTTCTTTCCATTGGTTATTTACAAAGATATATTTAACTGTTCTACCGAAACATGCATATAATTGATTTTTCTCATCCAAAGCAAAAGTATATTCAGCTTTTGTCATCGCATATCTCCTTGTACAATATATTCTTTCTCTAATTATATCACTATTTGTAGTTTTTTGCAATGAATATAGGTTATTTGGGAAATAGGAAATTATTCTTTAATGACAAAAGGGGTGTTTTTATATGTTTTATAGATCGATTGCAGTTAATTTCGTTTTTAGTCCGCCTATAAATATATAAGCATCTTTTGAATTATCACTTCTTATTATTCTAAAATCATTATTTTCATAAACTAATGCAGTATTATCTTCTAAGGCGATACTTGCAAAAGGTAAATCTTTTACCATTTTATCAAAAGATTTTCTTTCTGGCTCATTATAGTGTGGACATACTGCATAAGGAATTAACCCTAGTCCTTCTACTATAATATGATCTGCATCTTTCTTTCCTTCTATAAATTCGCTATCACTATGTCCAACTTTAAACCAGCAAATGGCTCCTGCTGATAAACCTGACATAATTACTCCTTTTTTATATGCTTCTATTAAATATTGATCAACTTTATATTTCTTCCAAACTTTCATCATTTTTTTAGTGTTACCACCACCAATATAGATAATATCAGAACTCATAATTAAATCTTCAATAACACTATCTTTATATTTACTCGAAACTAAACATAATGAATTAACTGTGCATCCTAGATTTTCATAAACACTTTTTACT
>DUVT01000275.1 GCA_012840905.1 Acholeplasmataceae bacterium | reverse complement strand
CTCCTGCTGAAAGAATTAGAAGGATTAATAGTTTAATAGTTGATGATACGCTCGTAATTTCAAATCATATAAATAGTGGTGGTGGAAAAGGTGCTGAGGTAATTTATTCTATTCGTGATCAACCTACATGGGGATTAATGATCGCTTCTGAAGTGGAAAAAACAGGACAAAACATTCGTAATGTTTACACTAGAAGAAATTCACTAGGTAATGATTATTATTTTGTTATTCGTGAAACTCCAAATGCGGAAACAATTATTATGGAATATGGTTTTGCAGATAATGAAAGTGACCAACAAAGATTACTCTACAATTGGGCAGCACTTGCTGAAGCTGTAGTTAGAGGAACTGCGAATTACTTAAATGTTCCATATTCTCCACCAAGATTTATTTCTTACACTGTAAGACGCGGAGATTCACTATATTCTATTGCAAGAAATTTTAATACTACGATTGATAAAATTAAACGCGATAATAACTTAACATCAAATACTATTTATCCAGGACAACAGCTTTTTATTTATCGTTAATCTATGAGAAAATTAATTTATCCATTAATTGTCTTTCTAGTTATTATTATTGCTTTTTCCATTCTTACAAATACAGAAGCATTTTTTCAAAATATTACTTCAACTTTAAATCTTTGGTTAACAAAAGTTTACCCTTCAGTATTTACGTTTTACACTATCTCATCAATTCTGTTAAATACAAATCTTTTTAATAAATTTATTTACTATACAAAAATTTTTTTTAAGAAACTAAGATTTAAAGATCAAATTTCACTTAATTTATTTCTTTTATCAATTTTTATTGGTAATCCAAGTAGTAGTGGATTAATTATAGAAAGTATTGATAAAAATGCTATTACGATTAATGATGGTAATAACTTATTAAAAGTTTCATCATTTTCTAACCCACTATTCATCCTTGCCTTTCTATTCCCTTATAGTATAAAGTATGCAGTTATTATTATCTTTGTTCATATTGCAAGCAATATTATAATTGCATACTTAATGAATAGAAATAATAACCATACAGAAATAGAAAATATTAGCTTAAGATTTTCCTTAAGAGAAATTATAAATTCAATTAATAATGTCATTCATATCTTACTAATAGTTAGCACAATGATGGTATTTTCAAACATTATAATCTTTAGTTTGGAAACAACTTTAAACTTTTTGAAAATAAATAATCTATTTACTTTACTTCTCTTATCTCAACTAGAGATTTCTAGAGGACTAAGTACAATACTTTCACTTAATATTGAATCATTATTTATTTACTTACTTGTGTGTTTTACAATCTCTTTTAATGGATTTAGTATTCATTTACAAGTTATCAATATAATAAGTAAATATAGTTTAAGTTATTCAAAATTTTTAATTTTTAGAATTATTCAATGTATACTCGCATCTAGTTTGTTTTTGATATTTGCTTTAATAGAAAAAAGCCTCATTTAAGAGGCTTATTTTTGATAGTTATAAATAACAACTTCGCTTGCAGAATACTGATCATGTTTTCGTATATATAAATTATTTCTTTCTTTAATTTCATGATTACCTTTTGGAAATTGACAAATAATATAACCATCATTATTGATTAAATTATTTTCTAAAATATATTCAACTATATCATCGATTACTTTCATTCTAAATGGTGGGTCTAAAAATATTAAATCAAACTTTAAATTATTATTTTTCGCATATTCTAATACTAATTTATAATCCATAGCAAGTAAATTAATATTATCTTCTTCTTTTAACATTTCTACATTGCTCTTAATAACATTAATCGCTGCACCATTCTTTTCTACAATATAAGCTTTATTAGCACCGCGACTAATTGATTCTAGTGTTAGTGCTCCACTTCCACCAAATAAATCCAAGACTATTCCACCATCAAAATAAGGACCAATTATATTAAAGATTGATTCTTTCATTCGATCCATCATTGGCCTTGTATTTTTACCTGGAAGTGTATTTAGTTTTCTACCTTTATGTTTGCCTGTTATTATTCTCATAAAACCACCATTAAATATTTTATTTTTAAAAAAATAAAATTTTTTTTAAATTTTTTGCATAAAAAATTAGAAAAGTAACCATAATATAATTGCAAGCGAAAAACTTGCAGAAGAATCCCCTATTCTTCTATCAT
>DUVT01000274.1 GCA_012840905.1 Acholeplasmataceae bacterium | reverse complement strand
AATGTATTATAACGGCCTACTTATGGAAAGTTACAAGGAAGAGGAAATATACAACGAATTAAGGCAACTTAATCGCTATTATGAGACTCAGGTTAGTCATTTAGTAAAATGTAAAGTAAATTTCAATGAAAAATTAGATATTGTGTTTCCTGGTTATAATGGTTTATTTGCAAATCTATACAATGATATTCCACTATTGATTATTAAAAAATATAATCATCCAAAAAATATAGTTGGTAAAGAAATAAGTAGTATTGCTAAACACTTAGAAAGCAAGACGACTCATAGAAAAGCTTATTGCATAAATGTTGCTGAAAAACTAATAAGTTTCTCTAAACAGTGTTGTCCAGGCTGTGATAAGAAAAGTGTAGATGTTGATATACTTTTAGGTATGATAAATGAATTAGAGTATTATCAGGATTTATGCGAAAAAACTTTAAATAGGATTATAAATTTGGCCAAGAATCTTCCATACTTCAATATCTTGCATTCTATACCTGGTATAGGTGAAAATCTAGCAGCAAGGCTAATTGCTGAAATTGGAGATATTACTAGATTTGAAAATACTAAACAATTAATCGCATACGCAGGTATAGACCCTGTAATTTACCAATCTGGACAAATGAGTGGAGAACACTTAAAAATGTCCAAGAAAGGCAACAAACGACTTAGACGTTTATTGTATTTAGCTATTACATGTATGCTTAGAAATAAGTCTGAAAATAATTCAATCAGAGATTTCTATGAAAAAAAGATGCAACAGACAACTGGTATGAAGTCTATGGTTGCATCATTTGCATGTGCTAATAAATTCCTGAGAACAATTTATAGCATGTGTATTAATGGTACACTGTACCAATAAGTTACAAGTACATTATACCAAAAGATAAATCAAAATTATATAGAAAAATCTTTATTCGTCCTTTTTTTTGAATATGAAGGGGACAACCTTTTTTATACCCTAATGATGTAAATATATAATATTTAAAAAATAATTAAAATAACTATTGATTTATATTATCTAATTTTCGACCATATATTTATATGTTCGCAAGACCTCCCAGGGTAAGTTTAATACCTTTCCTCTTTTACTCGCCTCATTTGCTTACTATTATTGCTTGATGTCTACGGGCTTTAGTTTGTATTGTAACCTTACCCATAGTAGTAGCCTGATGAGATTCGTGTTCCTCGAGTCAAGATTTTGCCTTCAACTTCCTTCAGCTATTACCTAACGATAACCACCTTGCCTTTGGCTAACACTTCGTTTGACATCTTCCCGTGTAGGAGACTTCCACTCCCTAGATATTAAACATGCCTGGCACACAATTAAAAAACACTTCATTTTAGAAGTGTTTTTAATGGAAAATATTATTTATCTTCTTCTTTTTTTGCTTTTGCTTTAGCTTTCTTTTCAGCTTTAGCTTTTGCTTTTCCTTCAGCTTTTGTTTCTACAACAGTATCTTCTTCATCAGATTTAACTTTAATTTCTTTTACTAATTTACCATCGTAGTAACCACATTTTCCACAAACCACATGTCCTCTTTTCATTTCACCACAATTTGGACAAACCATCATCCCTGGTAAGTCTAATTTGAAATGAGTACGGCGTTTGCGTTTACGTGTTTTAGAAATTCGCCTTTGTGGGACAATTGCCATTATTCTTTCACCTCTTCTTTTTCTAGTTCACTTGGAGATTACTCTTTTACAAAACGAATCGGCTTTTGCAATAATATATGTTCCCAAATAACTGGTCGAAGATCAACAGTATTTGTTTCAATGATTATTGCATCGTCATCGCCGTAATCTTCAACAGAATAAGTTTCTACCACATCTAGGTCAATTAAAAAATCGACTGGATCTAGTGTTCTCGCATCTTCTAATATTAAAGTACATTTAATATTTAATTCGAAGCGAAACTTCCCTAAGTCTAGTACATCTAATTTCCCGTGAACCTTAGTTTCAGAAATTCCTAATATATCATCGATATTTTTAATTTCCTCGGTGAAATCAAATGTGGCATCAAAACTATAATCTTGATTAATAAACTTATTTAGTTGTTGAAGAGACCATTTCATAAAAATCACCAAATAACATTATATATTATACACTT
>DUVT01000273.1 GCA_012840905.1 Acholeplasmataceae bacterium | reverse complement strand
TTTTGTAATATAATAATTTTGAGGTATTATTATGAATATTAATATAGAAAGAATTGATAGGAATTCAGTATATTTTCAAAGGTTAGTTGAACTTGGGATAAAGTTATGGCCTGATAATTCTTATAATGATTTATATGATGAGTTTAAAAATTCAAACCATATTTTTTTTGGTGCTACTTTTAATAATTACTTAATTGGGTTTATTCAAATATCAATTAGAACCGATTATGTAAATGGAAGTACAACTTCACCAGTTGGTTTTATCGAAGGTATTTTTGTAGATGAAAATTATCGTAAAAAAGGCATAGCAAGAAAACTAGTAGATAGAGCAGTTAGTTATTTTAAAAATGAGGGAATAAAAGAAATAGCTTCAGATGTTTTAATTGATAATATTGATAGTCAAAATTTCCATAAGTCTATAGGTTTTGAAGAAATTGAAAGAGTAGTTTGTTACATAAAAAGAATCTAAGAAGGTAGTTATGAATTTAGAAAAGATAAAACAAATCCAATTAAATGATGGTAGCTTTGGTCCTTTTCATAGTATGAGTTATAATTCTACTTTTACAACCGAAAAAGTATTGAGAAGACTTATGTTTTTAGAAATTGATAAATCTAATGAGGTTTTATATAAGATTCTTAATTATGTAGAGGCTTGTCTTAATAGGAAAATAATTATTCCTGATAGAGTAGAAAAGGTAATTCAATGGGATAATTTTATTGATCTTATGTTTTCATCATGGTTAACTATTTTTGATTTTCCAAGTGAAAAGAAAGATTTGATCAAAGAAAAATGGGCAAATTTAATTACACAAAGTATTACTAATTTTGGCTTTGATTATGACTTATATAAAGACAATTATCAAAAAACATTTGGAAAACTTCAAGGCAAAAGAGTACTAGACCCAACAAATTTTTATGTCGTTACTTTAGTAAAGGATATGTTACCTATAGATAAAAGTAGTTTATATTTCGACTATATTCTAGAAAAAGGAATATATTATATTTATAGTGATAGCTTACTTATTAGGCCAAATGATTTTAATAGTAATAAAACTATGTATTATTTATATGCTTTGAAACTTGCTGCTACCTATAAAAAAGACTCGCTATTCTTAAAGGAAATTGAAAAATGGATATTAAGTTATCGAAGTCAAGATGGATATTGGCGTTTAAATAAAATAAACACAGACGGCATACTTTTTCCACAATCTGGTAGTTGGAGAAGTAAAATAAATAAATTAAATGATTTAAAAAAGTATCTAGAAAGTATTTTAAATTCTATTAGAAGTTAATTATTTTTTAACTGATAAGCACTATGCTTATCTTTTTTTATGACATATTAAATTTATTTGTTAATGATTTATTAAGTTTTGTAATTTATTTAATTTAAAAATGATATAATATAGTATATAGTATAAACTATTTTAGGAGAAAATAAATGGATTTAAAATTAAAAGAAATAAAAGATGCATTTTTACTACAACTATACGAAATATCAAAATTAAAAATGGTTGGTTATATTGCCTCCTTTATCCAAGGAGAAGATGCATTTTTACTTAGATTATACTTAAATAATGAGATGAATCCAAAACAATTAGCAGAAGAATTAAATATTACTAAAGGAAGAGTAACTGCGTTAATTAATTCATTAAAAAGAAAAAACTATATAAATATTAGTCCTAATAATTTGGATAAAAGAAGTATAATAATTAGTTTAAATGATAATGGCAAAAACTATTTGGAAGAAAAATTAGATGTTTCAAATAAATATTTTGATAATGTATTTACTGTTTTAGGTGAAGAAGATGCTACTAACTTATTAAATACAATTAAAAGAGTATTAATTAAAATTAAGGAGGCTAGCTTATGAAAAAGATTGTTGAATTTAGGGGAGTACATAAAAGTTATGAGATAGGTAGTCAAGTAATAAAGGCAAATAACGATGTTAATTTTGAAGTGTTAGACGGTGAATTATGTGTTATTGTTGGTCCAAGTGGAGCTGGCAAGACTACGATTCTAAATTTACTTGGTGGAATAGATACAGTAGATGAAGGGTCTATTATAGTTGCAGGAAAAGATATAAGTAAATTAAATAAAAAAGAATTAACATTATATCGTAGATATGATGTAGGATTTGTTTTTCAATTTTATAATCTTATGCCTCAACTTACTGCATTAGAGAATGTAGAACTAGCCTCAGAAATTTGTAATGCTAAATCAAATGTTGTTGATGTATTAAAACAAGTAGGACTTGAATCTAGAATAAATAACTTTCCAGCCCAACTTTCAGGTGGCGAACAACAACGCGTTGCTATTGCAAGAGCCCTAGCAAAGGATCCAAAAATTTTATTATGTGATGAACCGACAGGAGCATTAGATATTGAAATCGGAAAACAAATTTTAACACTTCTTAAAGATACTGCAAAAATAAACAAAAAAACTGTAATAATAGTAACTCATAATTTAGCTATAACTGAAATCGCTGATAGAATAATTCAGGTGAGAAATGGGAAGGTAGTAAATATTGAAATTAACGAAAATCCAAAACCTGTATCCGAGGTCGATTGGTAATGAAAAATTATACAAAATATATTTTAAAAGATATTAAAGTATTATTACCGAAACTCCTTGCTATCACACTAATAGTAATTTTAGGTGTTGGATTTACTTTAGGTTTATTTACTGCTGCCCCAAATATGCGTTACAGCGTTGAGAGATTTTATAAAGATACTAATGTTGCTGATGCAATAATTCAAGGTATGCCTTTTGAAGAAGATCTACTTAATGAATTAAAAGGTAATGAACTAATAGACGATGTGTTTGCCTACTATTCTTTTGATGAAGATGTAGAGTTTAGAAATGGTAATCATCTAGCGCAAATAAATATTATTGATTTTAAAAAAGACATAAATATAAATAAATTAACTTTGATTGAAGGTAGATTCCCGAATCCAGATGCAGAAGATATTGAAGTTGTTATTGAAAGAAAACAACCATTTTTAATTGATGTACCTATGAATTATGAAACAACCTTTTTAGATAAAAAGGTTAAAGTAGTTGGTGTAGTTCATAGTCCATGGTATTTTGCTTTTGTAGAA
>DUVT01000272.1 GCA_012840905.1 Acholeplasmataceae bacterium | reverse complement strand
GATGGTGACCAAATGGCTGTCCATGTACCACTATCAGAAGAAGCACAAGCTGAAGCAAGAATCTTAATGTTAGCTTCTAAAAATATCTTAGCTCCGAAAGATGGAAAACCAATTGTTACGCCATCTCAGGATATGGTTTTAGGAAATTATTACTTAACTATTGAAGAAGAAGATGACCCAAGAAATGGAAAAGTCTTCAAAGATATTAGCGAAGTTGAACTTGCTTTTGAAAACAAAGAAATTGGACTTCATACGAGAATTCTTATTCCTGCTAAGAAAGTTCCAAATCGTTATTTCACAGAAGATCAAATGAAAAAATATCTTGTAACTACATACGGTAAGATTGTCTTTAATACAATTTTCCCGAATGAAAAATACAAGATTACAACGATCGATGATGAAACTGGCGAAACTGTTGAAGAAGAAAGACATATTCCATATATTAATGAAGCTAATCCAACTAACTTAACTGATAAGTTAGATGATAAATACTTTATTAGTTTCCAAAATAATGAAACTATTAAAGAATTCTTAATTAAACGTGGTTATGATAAGGAAAAATTAGAAGATAAAGAATACTTCATTGATTTAGTAACTGATGGAACTTATGTTCGTGAAGTTCTAAAAACAATTCCTGCACCACATCCATTCCGTAAGAAGTTCTTGAGTGTAATTATTGCAGAAGTATTTAAACACTTTAAGTTATCTGAAACTTCTAAGACACTAGATAAGATGAAGGACTTAGGATTTAAGTATTCAACTATTTCTGGTGTTACAGTTGCAGCAACAGATATTGAAGTTGTTCCTGGAAAAGAAGAAGTACTTAAAGAAGCGCAAGCTAAAGTTGATAAGTATGATTCATTCTATGAACGTGGATTTATTACGGAAAAAGAAAGACGTAATAGTGTAATTAATATTTGGAAAGCTGCAAAAGAAAAGCTTGAAGATAAAATTAAAAAAGAAATGGAAAAGAAATTTATCTCTAACCACATTTACATGATGAGTGATAGTGGTGCGAGAGGTAATATTGCGAACTTCGTTCAACTTTCCGGTATGCGTGGATTAATGGCTAAGCCAACTGGAGAAAGTATGGACATTCCAATTCGTTCCTCATTTAGAGAAGGATTAACGATGTCTGAGTTCTTCATCTCTACGCATGGTGCGAGAAAAGGTTCTACCTATACTGCCCTAAAAACTGCAGAATCTGGTTACTTAACAAGAAGGTTAGTTGACGTAAGTCAAGATATTACTATTACTGAAGATGATTGTCATACTGATAAAGGTTTTGAAGTTTCAACAATCATTGACAGTGATGGTAGTACAATTGTTCCATTAGTAGATAGAATCCGTGGAAGATTTGCTATGAAGCCAGTGGTTCATCCAAAATCTGGTAAGGTAATCGTTCCGAAAAATGGATATATTAATGATGAATTAGCTGAAAAGATTGTAAAACTAGGAATTGAAAAAGTTACAATTAGAAGTATCTTAACATGTAACTCCCATAGTGGTGTCTGTGTAAAATGTTACGGAAGTGACTTATCAACAGGTGAGGTTGTTGAGACTGGTGAAGTAGTTGGTATTATCGCTGCTCAATCAATCGGTGAACCTGGTACTCAGTTAACGATGCGTACGTTCCACTCTGGTGGGGTTGCTGGTGATGATATTACTCAAGGTTTACCACGTATTCAAGAATTATTTGAAGCGCGTGAACCAAAGGGTAAAGCAATCATTAGTGAGATTGATGGTACAGTTGAATCGATTACGCTAGAAAAAGACAATCGTTATGAAATAACTATTCGCGGTAATGTTAAACGTAGCAATGTTTATGAAGTAAAAACTTACTTAACTGATGCTGGTAAGATGCCGATAGTCCAAGAAAAAGACAAAGTTAAAGCTGGTGACAGGTTAACTGAAGGACTAATCCATCCAAAAGAATTACTTCGCGTTGGTAAGGTAGAAGAAGTTGAAAACTATATCCTAAAAGAAGTTCAAAAGGTTTACCGTTCTCAAGGTGTTGAAATTGCTGATAAACATATTGAAATTATTATCAAGCAAATGTTCCAAAAAGTATTTGTTATCCATGAAGGAGAAACAAACTTACTACCTGGAAGCTTAGTTTCAAAATCTGAGATCTATGAAATCTTTGATGAATGTATAAAAGAAGGTAGAGCACTTCCGATTGTAAAACCTGCACTATTAGGTATTACAAGAGCTTCCTTAAGAAGTGACTCATTCTTATCTGCTGCGAGCTTCCAAGAAACAACTAAAGTGTTAACAGAAGCTGCAATTAAAGGTAAGAAAGACTACCTTGAAGGCCTAAAAGAAAATATTATTATC
>DUVT01000271.1 GCA_012840905.1 Acholeplasmataceae bacterium | reverse complement strand
ACACAACCTTATCAAGTAAATCACCAACACCTATTCCATGTAAAGCTGAAACAGGAATAACTTCTTCAACACCAAGGCTGTAAAAATCATACATTCCTTCTAAGTAAATGTTGTCATCAACTTTGTTTGCAGCAACAATCAAAGGTTTATTACTTTTGTTTAAAATATTAATAACATCGAGATCTTCATAAGTAACTCCGGATCTTACATCTACTACCATTATAATTACATCAGCTTCATCAATAGCAAGTTCTGCTTGAGCACGGATTTCTTTAGAAAAGGGCTCATCTTTTAAGATGATCCCTCCTGTGTCAATAACTCTAAATTCTTGATTAAGCCATGAAGTCTTACTATAAATTCGATCTCTTGTTATTCCGCTAGCATCATCTGTAATTGATAATCTTTCTCCAATTATGCGGTTAAATAAACTAGATTTGCCGACATTTGGTCGTCCAACTATAGCTACAACTCCACGCATATTTATTACCTACTTTTTATTAATAAATTCACCTAATAAGTCACCGAAAGAACTTGTTAATTTTTCTTGTTGTTGTTGCTTCGAAAACTTACCGTAAACTTCACGAGTTTGTTGTCTTTCATCGCGATATTGAACAACAAGTCTATAAGTTTTAGGTTCGAATGATCTTACTCTAACCTTAATTACATCACCAACACTTACTTGCTTATTAGGACTAATATTTGATTTTGGTAAATATCCGGAAATTTCACCAAATTGGATTTTATAACCGTCTTTTAATTCTCTAGTTACTTCAACTTCGATGAATTCTCCACCTTTGATTTCTACAGTATCCCATGGATTTTCTTGAAGTTGTTTTCTTGAAAGAATTATACGTTTTTTATGAACATCAATTTCAATGATTTTTGCTTCGATTGTATCGCCAACATTAATGAAATCACTCATGTTAACATCTCTTTCGTAAGCAAATTCACTACGTGGTAAGAAACCACTTACGTGTTCAGTTAAATCAACTACAACACCAGCGTTGTTAATTTCTGCTACTTTAGCTTCTATAACATCATCTACTTTATGAGATTCAGTGTATTCAGTAAAGTAATTTGGAATTAAAGCTTTACGTGATAATCCTACATGATCACCATCGATTTTAATAACTTTAACTTTTACTTTATCTCCAGGTTTAACTACTTTTTCTACTTTGAATACTCGATAATGTTCTAATTCAGAAATGTGTAGTAATCCTTCTACACCGCCACCAATTTCTACAAATGCACCATATGGTTCAATATTTTTAACTGTACCTTCAAATACATCTCCAACTTTAACAGTTTCTAAGAATGCTTGTTTTTCTTGTCTTAGTTTAATTGAATGAGCAACTGTTTGAGATACAATTAATCTAATACGTCCATAGTCGATACGAATTGGTGTAACTTCTATTTCTTTACCGATAAACTCTGCTTCGTTTTCTGATTTTAATACTTGTGATTCAGGCAATAAGCATGAATATTCATTATGCTTTAATAAATAACCTGTACTTAATTTTCTAATAACTTTTGCTTGAATTATTCCGTGGTTATCAATAACTTCTTGATATTTTTTAAGTTCATCTCGCATCTTTAATAATAGAGTTGAGAAGATGAACTTACCACCATCAGGATAGATCTTTTTAATTACAACTTGTACATTGTCGCCTTCAAAGAATAAATCAAATAGTTCTTCATCATCACGAATGTCAGCTGTATCTTTTCTAAATAGATATCCTTGTGAACCATCTTCAAGTTCAATTAGAACTCTTTCTGGTTTTGGTTTATATACTCGGTTTCCTCTTGTGAAACCTTCTTTAGCTTCTATTACTTCAACTACTTTACCTTCTACAACTTGTAATTCACGGTATTTAGTTTTTGTAGTTGTTTCTTTTTCTTCAGTATCTTCAGGTATATCAGCTTCTGTTGCATCTTCTACATCTTCACCATCGATATCATCATCTTCTTCATCTTCAGCAACTTCAACAGTTTCAACCTTTTCTTCTTCTTTTTCTTCTACTTTTTGTTCTACTACTTTTTCTTCCATTTTTGGTTCTTCCTTGTCTTCTTTTTCTTCTACTTGTCCTTCAGCTTCTGCTTTGAAAGTTAAATTTAATTCTTTTAACTTTGCAACTAAGTCAGAGAAGCGTTTAGGCCCAATGCCAGGGACAGTTTGAATTTCAGCTTCAGTTTTGTTTACTAAATCTGAAATAGTGTTGATTTCTGCGCTTTTCAAAATATTTGTAAAGCTTGTAGTTAATTTTAATTCTTCAACTGGTTGATTTAAAATTTCTACATTGTTAGGTGTTTTTACAACTTCCTTTGTTGTTTCTTTTGTAACATTTTTTAGATTTTCCATTTTGTAACCTCTCTCCAAAACTAACGTAATGATTTTATCAACGACTTTTTCAATTTCCAAATTTGATGTGTCGACAATGACTGCATCATCCGGAATCAATAAAGGGTTTATCGGTCGATTGCTATCTTTATAATCTCTTTCTTCTATTTCTTTAATTGTTTCTTCTAAACTTTGATGTTCTTGTCCTTTGTCAAGGCGTTCTTTCATTCTCCGTTTAGCTCTTTCTTCTAAACTTGCAGTTAAATAAATTTTTAAATTCGCATTGGGTAAGACAACACTTCCTATGTCTCGTCCATCCATAATCACGTTTTTATTGTTTGCAAGTGCTCGCTGTAAGGCTACTAACTTTTTTCTTACGTAGCCAAAACTGGCGACTAAAGAAACATTATTGGAGACTTCTAAAGTTCTAATTTTATTACTTACATTTACACCATCTAGATATAACTGTTGGTTAATAAAATCAAACTTAGTTTCATCAAGAAATTTGTACTCTTCTTCTTCGTACATATTGATTTTTAAGTCCAATGCTTTTAATGTAACTGCTCTGTACATGGCTCCAGTATCGATATACTCAAATCCTATACGTTCAGCTAGCATCTTTGCAATGGTACTTTTACCTGCGCCTGCAGGACCATCAATAGCAATTTGCCAACTCATATCGCACCTCTAAATATTCTTCCCTATTATACCATATAAAATTACAAACTGCAATTAAATCTTAAAAAACATCAAAGTTAGCTTAATTTTGCGATTTATTCAAAACATACAGTCTTTTTAATTCATGTGGTTTAATTAATCTTACTCCTCCTTCAGGCAATCCTTCAGTTGTAATTTCTCCGAATCTAATTCTAGTTAGACGTTTTACAGGATAACCTACAGCATCAAACATCCTTTTAACTTGTTGATTTTTCCCTTCCTTTAAAATAATCCCAACTAAGCAAGATTTATTTTTCCGATCCATAGACACAAAATATGTTTTACATCTTCGTGTCTTATATCCATCAATAACTACGCCAGCTTGCATATCTCTTAATTCATTTTTAGTAATTATTCCATCAAGTCTGACTAAATATTCTTTTTCTATATTTGAATTAGGGCCTACCATTTCATTCATGAAATCCCCATCATTAGTTAATAATAAAACACCTTTAGTATCATAATCTAATCTACCTACTGGATATAAACCAAGATTTTGGTATTCTTGCGGTAAAATTGAAATTACTGTTTTCCTACCTTTATCATCGCTAACTGATGAAATAACTCCTCTTGGTTTATTCATAACTAAATATATGGACTCTCTAATAAATATTTGTTTCCCATCTATTGTTATTATATCGTCATAGGAGGCCTTTGTACCAAGTTCAGTTACAGTTTCACCATTTACTTGAATTCTTCCTTCTTTTATTAACTCTTCTGCTTTGCGTCTAGAATAAAGACCACTACGCGCTATTATCTTTTGTATTCTTTCCATATTTTAACCCTCAAACTATATTATATAAAATATTGAAAATTTTTCAAGTTAAATTTACATTTTTTCTAATCCTATCAATTAAATTGACTAAAACTATTAATAACTCTATCTTTAATAGTATCAGGATTAATATATTCTAAACTACTATTTACCTTAATTCGTTTTAAATTCTGTGTAATAAATTTACCCTCAATTAATTTTACATATTCTCCAAATTCAATCTCGATTATATATTTATTATTAATCTCTCCTATAACTGTAATCGGCTTTTCATTATAAAAACTAGGCAAGATTACTTTACTAATTTTAAGATCTGGTTTATTTAATGATAGTTTATATGAATCAGTTTTAGGTAAATAAACAAAATCAAAATAATCAATTGTTAATTCTTTGCTATTAACTATATAACTCATCCCAACAAAATTTCTATAGTATTCTTTTAAAGAAACAGTGTAATATAATTTTTCATTGGGATACTTTAAAATATAGCCTGATTCATTTTCAAAATTTTCAAATATATGATTTTCTAATATGGGTAAGTTTACATATAAATTTAACTCTTCTTTTAAAATCTTTCCACCATTTAGATCTATATATAAATGATAATTT
>DUVT01000270.1 GCA_012840905.1 Acholeplasmataceae bacterium | reverse complement strand
GAAGAAATCTTAGATTATTCGTACTACTTAGTTGACAATATGCATGCATATTTTGTTGTTAACAATCTATCTTACTTAGTAAAAAATGGGCGCCTAAGTGGTGCTGCTGGTTTTGTAGGTAATCTACTTAGAATAAAACCAGTTTTAGAAATTACTAAAGATGGAAGAATCGTAAGTAAGATGAAAGTGAAAACATATAGAAAAGCAGTTGATACTGCTATTGAAATGTTTGTAAAAGAGTTGGAAGGAGTAAAAGAAGCTAAGATTTTAGTTTTTCACTCCTTGATGGATGAGAAAGCTATCGAGCTACAAAAATTTTTCACTGAAAAATTTAAATTTAAAAATAGTGTGGAAATCCATATGATAACCCCAGCAGTTGGTGCACATATTGGCAGCGGGATTATTGGTTTTGGTTATTTCATACTAGAACGTTAAAGTTGGTAATAAAAAGTAAGGAGGAAATAATTTATGGCTTTAGTAAGTATGAAAGCTATGCTTGAAAAAGCAAAAAGAGAAAAATATGCAGTTGGTCAATTCAATATTAACAATCTTGAATGGACAAAAACTATATTAACTGTTGCAGAAGAAATGAATTCACCAGTAATCCTAGGTGTTTCTGAAGGTGCAGCAAAATATATGGGTGGATTTAGAACTGTAGTAGGTATGGTTAAAGGAATGCTTGAAGACTTAAATATTACAGTTGACGTTGCAATCCACTTAGACCATGGATCATCATTTGAAAATTGTAAAAAGGCAATTGATGCTGGCTTTACATCAGTAATGATCGATGCATCAGCACATCCATTACAAGAAAACATTCGCATCACTAAAGAAGTTGTTGATTATGCACATGCAAGAGGTGTAAGTGTAGAAGCTGAACTTGGAACAGTTGGTGGTGAAGAAGACGGTGTTGTTGGTGAAGGCATCATTTATGCAGACGTTAATGAATGTGTTGAGCTTGTAAAAGCTACAAACATTGATACATTAGCGCCAGCATTAGGAAGTGTTCATGGTCCATACAAAGGTGAACCAAAACTTGGTTTCAAAGAAATGGAAGAAATAAAGAATGCTACAGACCTACCACTAGTGTTACATGGTGGAACTGGTATTCCTGATTACCAAATTAAAAAAGCAATTGAATGCGGAACTGCAAAAATCAATGTAAATACTGAATGTCAAATGGGATTCACTAGAGAATTAAGAAAAGTAATCGCTAATGATGAAAAAGTATATGATCCAAGAAAAATTATCGGCCCAGCTACAAAAGGTATTGCTGATGCAGTGAGAGAAAAAATTAACGTATTTGGCTCAAAAGATAAAGCTGTAAAATAAGTTAAATTATAATATGGATACAAAAATACTAAGAATGTTTATTCTTAGTATTTTTTAAAATCATCATATTTTTTAAGTATTAGTAATACTTTATAATATGGTGGTTTAATGCGTGGATTCTTTTATAACTATTTTTACTTAATAACATTTTGTTTATCATTTTTATTATTTTGGATCTTTGGTGATGTTATATTTTTCTTAGTAATATTAGCAGTAATAGGTGAATTTATATTACTTAAAATGCTTTATAGAATTAGATTTTATATTATTGATGTCATTATTTTTACAATCTATCTAATTTTTGCTATTATTACACTTCTCTTTGTTTTTAGTATAACATTCAAATTTTTCTTAATTGTAATCGGTGTTTGGCTTTGCTTTACAATCTTTTTCCATAAAAGGTACTAAAAGACTTGGAAAATTGGACAAAATAAGTTATAATAATTTTTGTCATAAATAGAGGTGATTTGCATTGATTTGTGAAGAATGCAAAAAAAACATAGCAGTAAGAGACAATAAATGTGAAGAATGTTTAAGCAAAAATCTCTTAAAAATACGGCAAGGAAAATATTATTTCCAAGGACAAGCATTTAAGAAAAATTCTTGGTATCGGAAAATGGCAAACTATTTATCATTTGAAGATAAAGGTGTTAGACTTAGAAGAACACCTGATGAAATAAGAATTGAATATATAAGGACGTTTGTTTTAAAAAACATTAAAAAAACGACATTTTTAATGCTTATTTTGCCTTGTATTCTATTTTTGCTAGTTTCTTTGATACTTTTATTAGGTACACATTTTTACCAGTTTGACGCAAATTACCTAAATTTAAATCAAATCATATTCTTACGCTTTCTCGGCTTAATGTTTTTACTTTTAGGAGCATTACTATTAATTAAAATAATAATTTTCCAAGATAAAGTAATAATGTTAGGGACT
>DUVT01000269.1 GCA_012840905.1 Acholeplasmataceae bacterium | reverse complement strand
TGATAGTTTTCAACTAACCACTCATCTTTTACAACCTTAGATTTAAATGATGGTGAACCTGCATTGAAAAGATGTAACCAAGCATGAACTTCAATTCCTAGTTTCTTAGCTTCACCAATAAATGCTTTTACATAATCAAATCCATATTCTTCACTATAAAAGAATTTTCCGATTGTAGGATGGGTTTCTAAAATATCTGATTCATGAGAACCATAGCCATTCCAGAATGTTTCTAAGAAGATTGTATTAAAGCCAACTTCTTTAAATTTATTTATTAATCTTTGAATACCGTTTAAAGTATGTTCAGAAATACTCGTACCATTAGGACGATGCCATACAGCTCTTACTTCAACTGATTTTGTTTTTGAAGTTCTATAAATTACTTCATCAGCCAACTTACTTACTTCTTCTACAATAGCTTCTAATTCACTAGAATTAGCATTTTCTATTAGCTCTATTTTAGATTCAATTTCACTAATTAGACTATCTACTATTTCCTCATCAAAAATAATTCCATTATTATAAGCAACATCTTTAGCATTTTTTGCATCTTCTAATTTTAATTTAGCCATCATCTTCATACTCAAGTCATCCCTTACAACAACTACATTTTTACTTTCTAAATCTACTTCTGCTCTATCTCCTACTTTAATTTGTTTTAAGGCATCGATCTTTGTTCCATGGGCGGATAAAACAAATCCATCAACAGGTATTTTTACATTTGTATTCATCTCTAGAGCAATCCCATCTTTATTAAATGCAACTTCATACCCATATTGGTTTGTACCTGGGGAAAAACCTTTTGTCTTGTAATCATAATAAACAAGATAATTTGTTAATCTAGATCCATTAATACTATCTAGTTTTCCACTGTAAACAATGTCTTCTGCTTTTACTTTAAATCCTATCATCATTAACATCACCATTAATGTAATTAATAATTTCTTCATAAACATTAATTACTCCTTCATATATTACTGTAACTAGATTATATCACAAAATATTTAACTTGTATATACATCTTTCGGAAATATTTTTAATAAATAGTTTTGGATATTTTGATAAAATTTTTAGGATTATTCAATTTAATTGATTTGATTAAAAAAATAGATAAATTTATTACTTTTTATTAAGTTATTCACATAATTCAATCAAGCTTAAATACTATAGAAAAAAATATTTTTTTCATTTTGAAGAATTAAATTTTGTATTTTAAAAAAGTTTATTTATTATTATTATTGATCTACATATATTGTTACCAATACTTAGTTTTTGAAAAATCAAATACATAAATATATCTGGATACAAATCTTTTATTTTAACAAAAACTAATATAATTTTGAATAATAAAAAAAACTCTTAAAATAGATAATAGAATTACTTTTGGCTCTTTAAAAAGTTTTATGGTTTTATGGTTTTAATAATTTTTGTTTTATGGTTTATAATAAATAATAGACATAACACCCTCTCAATTGTATAATTAATTCGTATATAATACATACATTTGAAAGGAGAATTATGCCTACTAATGATTATAACATTGATTTTTTTCGTTTACAAGACAAATCACTTTGTATAGAAAAATTAACTGAAGAGATAATTAAAGGTGTAAAATGTCTTGTTGCATATGTTAAACGAAATAAAACTGACTCTTTCTGTATTGAATGCGGATCAGGTAATATAGTTGTTAATTCTTATTATATTAGGACTATCAGATATTTAGATATAGCTGGATATAATTCCATAATAAAGTATAAACAAAGAAGATATCAATGTAGGGATTGCAAAAAAACATTTAATGAATCAACTAACCTAGTTGAGAAATATTCTACTATTTCAAATCAAACTAAACTTAAATTGCTTGAAGAGTGTAGAATAAAGCAATCTTTTACAGATGTTAGTGAAAGGTTAAATGTTTCCACTACTACTGTCTTAAATGAGTTTAAAGAACATATTAGTATCTCTAGAAACAAATTAACTGAAATATTATGTTTTGATGAATTTAAAGCTACTAATGGAGCTGTAAAATATGCATTCATTTTAGGCGATCCATTAAGTGGTGAAATTGTAGATATACTACCTTCTAGACAACAAGAGTATTTATATGATTATTTCAATAAAGTCTCAGATGAAGAAAGATTTAGTGTGAAATACATAGTAACTGACCTATTTGAACCCTTTAGAACTATTGTAAGGAATAGATTTTGGAAAAGCATTCATATAGCTGATAGATTTCATTGGGTACGTTTAGCTACAGATGCTTATAACAGAATGAGAATTAAGATTATGAATAATTATAAAGATCTTGGTGATGGTCAGTTTAAAGGTAGATATAATAAATACTCAACATATTACTATATGCTTAAGAAATATGCAAAAGTATTAGTCATGAATCGTTATTCTAGAAGTGAATCTTTTTTTGAAAGTAAACAATATGTTTATTATCTAGATAAAGAATTAACTTTAAATGAAATTATAGAATACATCTTAAATTATGACAAAGATATGGAAGAAGGGTACTTTCTCCTTCAAGACTTATATAAAATATCAAAACAATCTACATTTGAAACAGCAAGACACGACCTAAAAGAATGGATCAGTAAAGTTGAAGAATATGATTCAACCTTAAACTATTTTAAAAGTGTTGCAACAACTTATAGATCATGGTTAAAAGAAATAATTAATTCATTTATAATTAATCCGAAAACTAATAAAAGAATGACAAACGGATTTATTGAAGGTAAGAATAATTATATTAAAGTAATCAAAAGAATAGGATTTGGTTTTAAAAACTTTGAAACATTTAGAGCTAAAATCTTATATACAAACTCTAAAAATAAACTACCATTTAAATATTAGATATAGCAAATAGGTTGGTAAAAATTTGTGTATTTAATCGACCCCAAAAGTAAAAAAACTTTTGGGGTTTTAGTCATTTTTG